>NZ_JBJJLR010000024.1:0-79528 GCF_046230975.1 Pseudomonas sp. KCJK9058 | reverse complement strand
GACCGCCAGTTCGGTTGGGGCGGCAGGGGCGGTGATGTCGGGCGCGTTGATCTGTGCGGGCAGCGAGGAAACGCCGCCGTCATCGATGGCGACCACGTCCAGCAGTTCGCCGTTGGCCTGTGGCGGGTCGAGGGTGACGGTGAAGCTGCCGTCGGGGCCAGCCACCACACTGCCAATCAGGGTGCCGTTGGCGTCATGTACTTCCACACGGGTGCCGGCAGGTGCGGTACCGGTGAGGGTGGTGCCATCAGCATTGATGGCCAGATTGCTCGGGCTATCGGGCGCGGTGGTCAATGGTACGTCGTACTCGGTAGCCACCGAAGCATTGCCGCTTGGGTCGGTCTGCACCAGGCTCAACTGCTCGCCCGGCTGCGCGGCTGGGGCGAGGTCGATCAGGAAGGTGCCGTTGGCACCGACCACACCCGTGCCGATCACGGTGCCACTGGCATCACGCACTTCCACAGTGGCACCCGGCTCGCCACGACCGCTCAGGGCCAGGCCGTCAGCACCAACTGTAATATTGGTTACTGCCTCAGGTGGGGTGATGTCCGGCGCATCGAATTGCAGTGGCGCCGAGACGTTGCCGGCGGCATCCACCAAGCGCACGTCGAGTGCTTCGCCGTTGGCTTGGGCCGGCGACAGGGTGAGGCTGAACAGGCCGTCGGCACCTACGACACCAGTACCGATGACAGTACCGCCGGCATCGCGCACCTGCACGGTGGCACCGGGCTCGCCGCGACCGGTGAAGGTGACACCATCGGCCAGGGCCAGGTCAGTCGGTTGTGCTGGCGGCAGCAAGTCGGCCGAGGTGACCGAGCCCGGTTGGGATACGTTGCCGGCGGCGTCGGTGAGGGTGACTTGCAAGGTGCTGCCGTCGTTCACGGCAGGATCCAGGGTGACGGTGAAGGTGCCATCCGCGGCGACGGTGCCGGTCGCGAGGATGTTGCCTGCCGCGTCACGCACCTGCACGGCAGTGCCGGCTTCGCCTCGACCGCTGAGCTGGCTACCGGCAACGCCGATCACCAGATTGGTCGGTGCTTCAGGCGGGGTGGTATCGCCGCCATCAATGTCCGGCGCGGTGACCGAGCTGGCAACGGAAGTGTTGCCAGCGGCATCGGTCGCGGTGGCTTGCAGCACTTCGCCGTCAACTTGTGGCGGATTGAGGTTGAGGCTGAACACGCCGGTCGGGCCGACCAAGGCAGTGCCCAGTTCGGTGCCGTCGGCAGTCACGATACGCACGATACTGCCCGGTTCGGCACGGCCGGTGATAACGCTGCCGTCCGCGCTCACGGCCAGTTCGGTCGGTGCGGCAGGGGCGGTGACATCCGGTGCGGTGATCTGTGCGGGCAGCGAGGAAACGCCGCCGTCATCGATGGCGACCACGTCCAGCAGTTCGCCGTTGGCTTGTGCGGGATTCAGTTCGATGCTGAAGCTGCCATCGGCGTTGGCAATGGCACTGCCAATCAGCGTGCCGTTGGCATCATGCACTTCCACACGGGTGCCGGCAGGTGCGGTACCGGTGAGGGTGGTGCCATCAGCATCGATGGCCAGATTGCTCGGGCTGTCGGGCGCGGTGGTCAGTGGTACGTCGTACTCGGTAGCCATCGAAGCGTTGCCGCTTGGGTCGGTCTGCACCAGGCTCAACTGCTCGCCTGGCTGTGCGGCCGGATTCAGGTCGATCAGGAAGGTGCCGTTGGCACCGACCACACCCGTGCCGATCACGGTGCCATTGGCATCACGCACTTCCACGGTGGCACCTGGTTCGCCGCGACCGCTCAGGGCCAGGCCGTCAGCACCAACTGTAATATTGGTTACTGCCTCGGGCGGTGTGATATCCGGGGCTGTGAACTCCAGCGGTATCGAACTGTTGCCGGCGGCATCCACCAGACGCACGTCGAGTGCTTCACCATTGGCCTGGGTAGGCGACAGGGTGAGGCTGAACAGGCCGTCGGCACCGACGACACCGGTGCCAATCAGGTTGCCGGCAGCATCGCGCACCTGCACGGTAGCACCAGGCTCACCGCGTCCGGTGAAAGTGACGCCATCGGCCAAGGCCAGGTCAGTCGGTTGTTCAGGGGCTGTGGTATCTGGGTTGTCGACGTCCGGCGCCGTGATGCTGGCAACTGGCGAGATATTGCCAGCCGCGTCTACGGCGCTGATCTCCAGGGCCTGGCCGTCGATTTGTGGCGGTTGCAGAGTGATGCTGAACTGGCCGTCCGCACCGGCCACCGCAGTGCCCAGCAATACGCCACCTGTGCCTCGCACGGAAACCGTCGAGCTGGGCTCGGCACGACCGGTGAGGGTGTTACCTTGCTCATTGATAGCCAGGTCGGTCGGCGCCAGTGGTGCAGTTGCGTCCGGCGCAGTGACAGTGCCAGGCGCCGAGACATTGCCGGCGGCGTCGGTCAGGGTGACATCAAGGTTTTCGCTGTTGATCTGCGGCGCATTCAGCGTCACGTTGAAACTGCCGTCGGCACCCACTGTGCCGCTGCCGATCAGGTTGCCGGCGGCGTCGCGGATGTTCACCGTGGTGCCTGCTTCGCCACGGCCGGTCAGACGCAAGCCATCCGGCGAAACCAGCAGGTCGATCGGCGTGGCCGGTGCGCTGGTGTCGGGGGCGGAACCGCCGCCGCTGCTGCTGCCGCCGCCGTTGTTCGCCGCCGCCGCTGCGCCGCCCACGCCGAGCAGGCTGAGCCCGGCTATCGCCCACGTTGGCATGGCGCTACCGGCGGTGCCAATACCCGCGACCAGTTCGTCCAACGAGGCCACGTCTTCAAAGGTGAAGCCGGTGAACGCTGCTGCATCGTACTGGGCATGCCACAGGGTGCCATCGTCGCCGACGAAGACCATATCGCTGCCGACCCCGGCCTGGTCTACGGCGAAGAAGTTACCGATGGTGACCTTTTCGCCTGACTTCAGGGTGATGATCAGGTCCTGCCCGCGCTGGGTGACCGTGGCCACTTTGTCTGGAGAAACCGGTACCTGCACGACGCTTGGTGCTTTGAGATTGATATTGCCCCAGGTGCTCTGAGTGGCGACTTCGGATTGCTTATCGGCGACGACGATGTTGTCCATGGATGCTCCCTGCTGATATCCGGATCCCCCGGCCCGAGTGTTCGGGCCACAACCGACGTAACAGAGCCCTTTCAGGGGTCTTACGCACAGCCTCGACCAGGCAGTCGACAAACGGGTGGTTAGGGAGATATAGCAGCCGGTGCGGAAGCAACCAGATGGCTTTCTGGGTTAATCCTTTGGTAGAAAAGCCTCAGCGAAGCCCTAGCCTGCGGGCCAAACGGCTCAGGTTTGCGCGGTCCAGACCGAGTTCGCGGGCCGCTGCTGCCCAGTTGTCCTGATGCCGCTGCAGGCAGGCTTCGATCACCTGTCGCTGGTAAATATCGACGGCTTCACGCAAGCCGCCTTCCGGCGGGGTGACCACTTGCAGCGGTGCAGCGGGGGAGGGCAGCGTGCCTGGCGTGGTTGCCGACACACGCAGGTCCAGGTCGATGGCTTCGAGGGTGAGGATACGTGGCCGATCAGGGTGCTGGCCCAGCGCCTTGAGTGCCGAGCGGCCGATCAGGTGTTCCAGTTCGCGCACGTTGCCTGGCCAGTCGTAGGCGATCAACGCGGCTTGGGCCTCATGGCTCAGGCGCAGGCTGTTCAGGCCCAGCCGTGAACGGTTCTGTTCGAGGAAGTAGCCCGCCAATAGCAGCACGTCTCGCCCACGTTCGCGCAAAGGTGGTACGTGCAGCGGGTAAACGCTGAGGCGGTGATAGAAGTCGGCGCGAAAGTTGCCCGTACGCACCTCGGCAGCGAGGTCGCGGTTGGTAGCGGCGATCAGGCGCACGTCCACCCGGTGCTCGCGGTCCGAACCCAGGCGCTGCAGCTGGCCGCTTTGCAGCACGCGTAGCAGTTTCGCCTGCACCGTCAGCGGCAGTTCGCCCACTTCGTCGAGGAACAGCGTGCCGCCGTTGGCCAGTTCGAACTTGCCGCGGCGCTCGCCATGCGCGCCGGTGAAGGCGCCGCGCACATGACCGAACAGTTCGCTTTCCACCAAGGTGTCGGGCAGGGCGGCGCAGTTGAGGCTGACCAGCGGCTTGTCGGCGCGGTTACTGGCCTGGTGCAGGGCCTGGGCCACCAGCTCCTTGCCAACCCCGGTTTCGCCGGTGATCAGCACGGTCAGGTCGCTGCTGCCGACCAGACGAATTTCCTCCACCAGGCGTTTGTGCGCGGGGCTCTGGCCAATCAGCTCTCTATCCTGGCCGCTGGCCTGACGGTAGAGCTCGGCGCGATGGTGTTCGTCTTCGGCGCGCAGGGCCAGGTGCTCGATACGCTCGGCTACGGTAACGGTGGCGGCAGCCAGGCTGGCAAAGGCCTGCAGGGCATCCAGCTCCAGGCTCTGGAACTGCCCGGGGGTGAGGGCGTCGAGGGTGACCAGGCCCCATGGGCGCTCATCGACCATCAACGGGCAGCCCATGCAGTCGTGCACTTCAAGGTCGGCATCGGGGGCATTGACCAAACCATCGTAGGGGTCGGGCAGTTCGGAATCGCTGGCGAATCGGGTGGGTTCCGGGCGGCTGAGCAGTATCTGGAAACGCGGGTGCTCGCTGACCCGAAAGCGCCGGCCGAGGGTGTCGGGGCTAAGGCCATCCACTGCCAGCGGCACCAGCCATTCACCATCCAGTCGCAGCAGTGCTGCAGCATCGCACGGCAGCAGGCCACGCATGGCTTGCAACAGGCGGCGGTAGCGTTCCTGGTCGGGCAAATCGCGGGACAGGTCGCTGACCAGGGGCAGGAGGGTGGTGAGCAGTGGCTGTGTAGTCATATGGACTCCTATGGGTCGATATGACTATACGCAGAGGTGGGTCGTTTTGACATGACCTGCATCAAACCCCTGATTTTGCTGGCGATAAAAGTTGGCACGATTGCTGTAATGGCAGGGGCAGTCATTTGAAGCCACAGGCTCAGGAGTTGTTGCAATGCTCAATGCCGAACAACGTGCAATCATCAAGGCCACTGTACCTCTGCTGGAAAGCGGCGGCGAAGCGCTGACCACCCACTTCTACAAGATGATGCTCAGCGAATACCCCGAGGTACGGCCGCTGTTCAACCAGGCCCACCAGGCCAGTGGCGATCAGCCGCGTGCGCTGGCTAACGGCGTGTTGATGTATGCCCGCCATATCGACCAGCTGGAGCAACTGGGCGGCCTGGTCGGGCAGATCATCAACAAGCATGTTGCCCTGCAGATTCTGCCGGAGCACTACCCGATTGTCGGAAGCTGCCTGCTGCGCGCCATCGAGGAAGTGCTGGGCAAGGACATTGCCACCCCTGCGGTGATCGACGCGTGGGGCGCGGCCTATGGCCAGCTGGCCGACATTCTGATTGGCGCTGAAGAAAACCTCTATAAAGAGAAGGAAGAGGCCGAGGGTGGCTGGCGCGGTACCCGTGAATTCCGCCTGGTACGCCGCGAGCAGGAAAGCAGCGAGATCGTTTCGTTCTACTTCGCCCCGGTGGATGGCATGCCGGTGCTCAAGGCAGAACCTGGCCAGTACATCGGTCTGAAACTTGACATTGACGGTGCCGAGCAGCGCCGCAACTATTCTTTGTCGGCGCTGTGCGACGGCAAGGAATACCGCATTAGCGTCAAGCGCGAGGCGGGCGGCAAGGTCTCCAACTACCTGCACGATGAGCTGGTGGTGGGCGATACCCTGCAACTGTTCCCGCCTGCGGGTGACTTCACCCTGGCAGCCAGCGACAAGCCGCTGGTGCTGATCAGCGGAGGGGTGGGCATTACCCCGACCCTGGCGATGCTGCAGGCAGCACTGCAAACCCGGCGCGAGGTGCATTTCATCCACTGTGCGCGCAACGGTGCGGTGCATGCCTTCCGGGACTGGATCGATGGCCTGGCGGCGCGCCATCCACAGCTCAAGCGCTTCTACTGCTATGCCGAGCCGGAAGGTGGCGCAGCGGCCGACGCCGTGGGTTTGCTCAGTGAAGACCTGCTTGCCGAGTGGCTGCCGCAGGAGCGTGACGTGGACGCCTACTTCCTCGGGCCCAAGGGCTTCATGGCGGCGGTCAAACGCCAGCTGAAGGGCCTGGGGGTGCCGGAGCAGCAGAGCCGCTACGAGTTCTTCGGGCCGGCGGCAGCGCTGGAGTGATATAGCGCCTGTGCCGGCCTCTTCGCGGGCACGCCCGCTCCCACAGGTATTGCACCGGTCTTGAATGTGGTGCCGTCTCTGTAGGAGCGGGTTTACCCGCGAAGGGGCCGGTACAGGCTTATAAAGTACTCGTCCCCCCGCTGCAGCACACCTTTCTGCCTATATATAAAGGAAAGATGAAACCGGGCGCTGCGCTTTCATCCTTAATCATCCTTTAATCACGGTATCCTTCACTCCCGGGTGTCGAGGGGCTTGCCCCTGCGCGGCACCTGGGCAGCCGTTTTTTTGCCGCCCGGCGTTGAACCGACGTCGTTGCGGCCGGTCTCAGCCACACTGGATAGCCCTGCGCAGTGCTTCCGCGACGCTCCCTCGGCATGCTCACAGGCCATGCCCAGCGTGTAGACTTGCGCCCAGGCAGGCGGACCACGCTGCCACTATCCATCGAAGGAACCGGCAATGAACGAACAAACATCGCGCCTGAATCGGGAACGGCGCTTTCTGGTGCTGTTGGGGCTGATCTGCCTTTCACTGATCGGCGGCGCCCTCTACATGCAGGTGGTGCTAGGCGAGGCACCTTGCCCGTTGTGCATCCTGCAGCGTTATGCGTTGCTGTTCATTGCCGTGTTTGCCTTCATCGCTGCGGCGATGCCTGGGCGCCGCAGCCTGACCTTCTTCGAGGCATTGGTGGTGCTCAGTGCAATTGGCGGAATCGTTGCGGCTGGCAACCATGTGTATATACTCGCCAACCCCATGGTCAGTTGCGGTATCGATACCCTGCAGCCGATCGTGGATGACCTGCCACTGGCAAAGCTGTGGCCACTGGCGTTTCAGGTCGACGGCTTCTGCAGCACGCCGTATCCGCCGATCCTCGGCCTGTCGCTGGCGCAATGGGCACTTGTGGCGTTCGTGCTGACCGCCGTCCTCGTCCCGCTCGGTATCTACCGCAATCGACGCCAGGCTTAGACAAAAGTCCCGAATTGCATGGGGTCTTTTGCACCGCATGAGAAGAGGGAAAAGTTGCGCACCGCTTGATCCAGATCAACCCACAGGCCTTGCAGAATGCGGCTTTGAGGCCTATCAAGCGGGGTGCGACAAACTGTCGCGAAGTTGAATTATTGAGCAGCATTGTTACGGATTCTGTAAAAGACTGTTGCTCAATAAGTCATAGTCAAGGGTTGGCGACCTATCTACAATCGCCCCCAATTTCCGTTCGGCACTGCTTGCGAGTCGCAGGATTGAAGGAAGCCCCAGCGCTCCTTTTTGCTGACTTCGTCAAGTTTCGCCCAACGGCGATACCGGGCGGACACCCCTCCGCGTTTTCCCGCACCAAATGGACTTGGTCTGAAGTACAGGCCTGTTGCCTACGAAACCATAAGCACCGCTAACCCGCTTGAAGCCAAGGTCCTGCAGTCGGACCCCAGGCAGGAGCGAGTACGGGCGCGAAATGCCTCACTTGGCAGGACGAAGTGTTGGCTACCAAAACACAAATTGCATTGAAGCAAGCTGATCTAGAGGTCGTGAGATGAGTAAAAAGCGTTACCCCAGACTGTTTGGCATATTGCCCTTTTTAGGCATGCTTTTACTCAGTGGGTGCAACTGGACCCTGCTCGACCCGAAGGGCCAGGTCGGCATTGAGCAAAAGAACCTGATCCTGATCGCTACCGGCCTGATGCTGCTGGTGGTAATCCCTGTGATCATCATGACCCTGGCGTTCGCCTGGAAGTACCGTGCTTCCAACAAGGCAGCCACTTACACCCCTGACTGGTCGCACTCGACCAAGATCGAGGCCGCGGTATGGATCATCCCGATCCTGATCATCATCGCCCTGGGTTACGTCACCTACCACTCCACCCACAAGCTGGACCCTTATCGTCCGCTGGATTCGGACGTTAAGCCGATTCAGATCGACGTGGTCGCGCTGGACTGGAAGTGGCTGTTCATCTACCCGGAGCAGGGCATTGCCACGGTCAACAAGATCGTCTTCCCGGCTAACACTCCGGTCAACTTCCGCGTCACTTCCGACGCCGTGATGAACTCGTTCTTCATCCCGGGCCTGGGCGGCCAGATCTACGCCATGGCCGGCATGACCACCAAGCTGCACCTGATCGCCAACGAAAATGGCGAGTTCGACGGTATCAGCGCCAACTACAGCGGTGCTGGCTTCACCGGCATGAAATTCAAGGCTACTGCCACCTCTCAGGAAGACTTCGACAAGTGGGTCGCTGAGGTCAAGCAGTCGCCGAAGAAGCTGGACAAGGCCGAATACGATGCCTTGGCCAAACCAAGCGAAAACAACCCGGTCGCGCTGTATAGCGAGGCTTCGCCTGAGCAGTTCCAGCTGATCGTCGACAAGTACGAAGGCATGAACCGCGGTCGTAGCCACGAAGAAGCAGGCAGCAAAGATCTGGCCACAACCAAGGGTGTGGAATCGAGTATGCAACCAGCTGCCGGTGCAGAGGAGTAAGAGATGTTCGGTAAATTAAGCCTGGAGGCGATACCCTATCACGAGCCGATAGTCATGGTGACGCTTGCCATGATCGCGCTCGGCGGTATCGCTGTCGTCGGTCTTATCACCTATTTCCGCAAGTGGACCTACTTGTGGAGCGAGTGGCTGACTACTGTCGACCACAAAAAGATCGGCGTGATGTACATCATCGTCGCGATGGTCATGCTGCTGCGTGGCTTTGCCGACGCCATCATGATGCGTACCCAGCTGGCTGCCGCAACCGGCGGCTCCGAAGGCTATCTGCCGCCTGAACACTATGACCAGATCTTCACCGCTCACGGTGTGATCATGATCATCTTCATGGCGATGCCGTTCTTCACCGGCCTGATGAACCTGGCGGTTCCTCTGCAGATCGGTGCACGTGACGTTGCCTTCCCGTTCCTGAACTCCCTGAGCTTCTACCTGCTGCTGGCAGGCGTGCTGCTGGTCAACATCTCGCTGGGCGTTGGTGAATTCGCCAAGACCGGCTGGGTTGCCTATCCGCCGCTCGCGGGCATTCAGTACAGCCCTGGGGTGGGTGTCGACTACTACATCTGGGCGCTACAGCTATCCGGATTGGGTACGACGCTTACCGGCGTGAACTTCCTCGTCACCGTGATGAAGATGCGCGCACCTGGCATGAAACTGATGGACATGCCGATCTTCACCTGGACCTGCACCTGGGCCAACGTACTGATCGTCGCTTCGTTCCCGATCCTGACTGCTGCACTCGCTCTGCTGACTGTTGACCGTTATCTGGACTTCCACATCTTCACCAACGAGCTTGGTGGGAACCCGATGATGTACGTCAACCTGTTCTGGGCGTGGGGTCACCCTGAGGTTTACATCCTGATCCTGCCGGCCTTCGGCGTGTTCTCGGAAGTCACTTCGACGTTCTCTGGCAAACGCCTGTTCGGCCACCACTCGATGATTTACGCATCGGGCGCGATCGCCATCCTCGGCTTTGCTGTATGGCTGCACCACTTCTTCACCATGGGTGCCGGCGCCAGCGTCAACACCTTCTTCGGCCTGGCGACGATGCTGATCTCCATTCCGACCGGTGTGAAGCTGTTCAACTGGCTGTTCACCATGTACCAAGGCCGTGTGCGCTTCACCGCACCGATGCTCTGGACCCTGGGCTTCATGGTCACCTTCTCCATCGGTGGCATGACCGGCGTACTGCTGGCCGTTCCGGGTGCTGACTTCGTCCTGCACAACAGCCTGTTCGTAATTGCGCACTTCCACAACGTGATCATCGGTGGCGCGGTATTCGGCTACATCGCCGGTTTCGCCTTCTGGTTCCCGAAAGCCTTCGGCTTCACCCTGAACGAGAAGTGGGGCAAAGCTGCCTTCTGGTTCTGGCTGTCGGGCTTCTACGTTGCGTTCATGCCGCTGTACGCCCTGGGCTTCATGGGCATGACCCGTCGTCTGAACCACTCCGACAACCCACTGTGGGAACCCTACCTGTACGTAGCCGTTGTCGGCGCCGTGCTGATCCTGTTCGGTATCGCTTGCCAGCTGATCCAGATCTTCGTTTCGGTCCGCGACCGCAACCAGAACCTGGACGTGACCGGCGACCCATGGGGCGGCCGTACCCTGGAATGGTCGACTTCTTCGCCACCTCCGTTCTACAACTTCGCTCACATGCCTGAGAAAGTTGGCCTGGACTGCTGGCACGAAGCCAAGGAAGCGGGCGTTGCGTACAAGGCCCCGGCCAAGTACGAAGCCATCCACATGCCGAGCAACACTGCTACCGGTCTGTTCATGGGCCTGTTCCTGACCGTCTTCGGCTTCGCCTTCATCTGGCACATCTGGTGGCTGGTGGGCGCGAGCCTGGTTGCAACCATCGCTGTCTTCGTTCGCCACGCTGCACGTGACGACCAGGGCTACATGGTTCCGGCCGAAGAAGTGGCGCGCATCGAAGGCGAGCGTATGAAAGCGCTGGCCAAAGCAGGTGCTCTGCCTGCCGGCGCACGTGTCGAATCGTTTGAGCGGGTGTAATCAATGTCCAGTCAAGTAATGCACGGCGGCGCTGCTCATGGTCACGACCATGGGCATGACGACCACCACCACGACTCGGGCCAGATGACCGTACTGGGCTTCTGGCTGTACCTGATGACCGACTGCATCCTGTTTGCGTCGCTCTTCGCCACCTACGCGGTGCTGTCCGGCAGTTTTGCCGGCGGCCCGTCGGGTCATGACATCTTCCAGCTCGATTTCGTAGCTGTTGAAACGCTGTTCCTGCTGCTGTCCTCGATCACCTTCGGCTTCGCCATGCTGAAGATGTTCGATGGCAAGAAAGCGGGCGTACTGGGCTGGTTGGCTGTGACCTTCCTGTTCGGTGCAGGCTTCATCGCGATGGAAATCTATGAGTTCCATCACCTGATCAGCGAGGGCTTCGGCCCGCAGCGCAGTGGCTTCCTGTCGGGCTTCTTCGCCCTGGTAGGTACCCACGGTCTGCACGTGACTGCTGGTCTGATCTGGATGGCAATCATGATGTACCAGATCAACAAGCACGGCATCACGCCGACCGCCAAGACCCGCATGAGCTGCCTGAGCCTGTTCTGGCACTTCCTGGATGTGGTCTGGATCTGCGTATTCACCGTCGTTTACCTGCTGGGGGTTCTGTAATGGCTAACGCACACGACACTCATCACGAAGGTAATCACGGCAGCGTCAAGTCGTACATGATCGGTTTTGTACTGTCGATCATCCTGACTGCGATCCCGTTCGGCCTGGCCATGACTGCCAGCCTGCCGAAGAACCTGACCGTTCTGATCATTGTTGCCATGGCCGTGATCCAGGTAGTTGTTCACCTGGTTTACTTCCTGCACATGGACCGCTCGAAAGAGCAACGCAACAACGTTTCGACGTTCCTGTTCACCACCCTGGTGATCGCTCTGCTTGTCGGCCTGTCGCTGTGGATCATGTTCAGCATCCACTTCGAAATGTTGGCCAAGTGAGGTAAGACTGCATGTCCGTTAAGCACTTTATCCAAATCACCAAACCGGGGATCATTTTCGGTAACGTGCTTTCCGTGGCAGGCGGTTTCTTCCTTGCCTCGAAGGGCCATGTGGATTTCGCCCTGTTCCTGGCGGTGGTGATCGGTACTTCGCTGGTGGTTGCGTCCGGATGCGTGTTCAACAACTGCATCGACCGTGACATCGACCACAAGATGGAGCGCACCAAGAACCGCGTCATGGTCCAGGGCGGCATGTCGCTGCCCCTCGCGCTGATCTACGCCACCCTGCTCGGGGTGGCGGGTTTCAGCCTGCTGTATGTCCAGGCCAACCCGCTGTCTGCGTTCTGCGCACTGATTGGCTTTGTCGTCTATGTCGGTTTCTACAGCCTGTGGCTGAAGCGTAAATCGGTTCACGGCACCTTGGTCGGCAGCCTGTCCGGTGCCATGCCTCCGGTGATCGGCTACTGCGCCGTGAGCAACAGCTTCGACCTGGCTGCGGTAACCCTGCTGGTGATGTTCAGCCTTTGGCAAATGCCGCACAGCTTTGCCATCGCGATCTTCCGCTTCAAGGATTACAGCGCTGCCAACATTCCGGTCCTGCCGGTGGCACGTGGCATCCTCGCGGCGAAGAAGCAGATCGTGCTGTACGTGCTGGCCTTTGTGCTCGCCACCTTGATGCTTACCCTCGGCGGTTACGCCGGCCTCGGCTACCTGGCTGTGGCAGCTGCCATGGGCCTGTACTGGCTGTACATGGCCTGGGGTGGTTACAAGGCCGAGGACGACAGCAAGTGGGCCCGCAAGGTGTTCGGCTTCTCCATCCTTACCGTCACTGCCCTGAGCGTGATGATGGGTGTGGACAGCCAGACCGCTGCGGATGTGCTGATGACCTACGCACGCTGAAACTGCTGCCTGTTTCACGAAAACCCCGGCCACTGTGCCGGGGTTTTTTTTGGGTATTTTTCCTGTGCCGGCCTATTCGCGGGTAAACCCGCTCCTACAAGGTTCCTGTAGGAGTGGGTTTACCCGCGAATAGGCCAGCACAGAAAAATAAAAATTCCTGATTTTCAAAAAATAGATCTGAAAAATTCTAACAAAACAGGAAATTACCCTTTACAGGCATCCCGTTTCGGCACTATCTTCTGATCCAGGCCGCCACATCGGCCAGCGTCGCTCGGACGGTTCCGGGCGCTTACGTCCTCAGAGGAAGCCATGGCCAACCCAGGTTCGCCGCGCCGCTTTGCGCGCATCGATCGTCTCCCCCCTTACGTCTTCAACATCACTGCCGAGCTCAAGATGGCCGCCCGCCGCCGTGGCGAGGACATCATCGACCTGAGCATGGGCAACCCCGATGGCGCCACCCCGCCGCACATCGTCGAGAAGCTGGTACAGGTCGCCCAGCGTGAAGACACCCACGGCTACTCCACCTCGCGCGGCATCCCCCGCCTGCGCCGGGCCATCTCCAACTGGTACAAGGACCGCTACGAGGTCGACATCGACCCGGAAAGCGAAGCCATCGTCACCATCGGCTCGAAAGAGGGCCTGGCCCACCTGATGCTGGCCACCCTCGACCAGGGCGATACGGTGCTGGTGCCCAACCCCAGCTACCCGATCCACATTTACGGCGCAGTGATCGCCGGTGCCCAGGTGCGTTCGGTGCCGCTGGTGCCGGGTGTGGACTTCTTCAACGAGCTTGAGCGGGCCATTCGCGAGTCCATTCCCAAGCCGAAGATGATGATCCTGGGCTTCCCGTCCAACCCGACCGCCCAGTGCGTGGAGCTGGACTTCTTTGAGCGCGTGGTGGGCCTGGCCAAGCAGTACAACGTACTGGTGGTGCATGACCTGGCCTATGCCGATATCGTCTACGACGGCTGGAAAGCCCCGTCGATCATGCAGGTGCCGGGTGCCAAGGACATTGCGGTGGAGTTCTTCACCCTGTCCAAGAGCTACAACATGGCCGGCTGGCGCATCGGCTTCATGGTCGGCAACCCCGAGTTGGTCAGCGCCCTGGCACGGATCAAGAGCTACCACGACTATGGCACCTTCACCCCGCTACAGGTTGCAGCCATTGCCGCGCTTGAAGGCGACCAACAGTGTGTGCGCGACATTGCCGAGCAGTATCGCCAGCGCCGTAACCTGCTGGTCAAAGGGCTGCACGAACTGGGCTGGATGGTTGAGAACCCCAAGGCGTCGATGTACGTGTGGGCGAAGATCCCGCCGGAGTATGCGCACCTGGGTTCGCTGGAGTTCTCCAAGAAGCTGCTGGCCGAGGCCAAGGTCTGCGTGTCGCCGGGGATCGGCTTTGGTGACTATGGGGACGACCATGTGCGCTTTGCGTTGATCGAGAACCAGGACCGTATTCGCCAGGCCATCCGCGGGATCCGGCAAATGTTCCGGGCTGATGGTTTGGCTCGCAAGTAAGCGCGTTGGGGGCTGCGAAGCAGCCCCACCTGCCTCTTGGGTGAGCTTTCCGCCTGCCTTCTGGTTACCCGTACGCCTACCGTCAGCACTCATTTCTCACCAAAGAGATCCCCCATGAGTGTCTTCACCGCCTACTTCTGCGGCACTGGCTCGCACCGTTTCGACGACGCCAATCCCAATTTCTGGAATGGCGAGCTGGTCTCGACCCTGGCCAGCAACGACCAGAGCCGGGAATTCGCCCACTGGATCGCCGTCGACGGCCCAGGCAGCGGCAACCTTCAGGATGACAACCTGTTCGTCGAACCCGGCGGCTATTTCAACTGGACCGGCCAGCTGTTTGGCCGCGGCTGGGAGGAGAACGTCAACCATGTGCTGCAGGTCATCAAAGGTGAAAGCAGCTGGCGGCGCACCAAACTCAGTGAGCAGGAATACGAGCGGCTGAAAGCTGCCGGTGTGCCCATTCCGGACGTGTCTTCCTCCGCCTCATGGTTCTGGCGAACCTACGACTATGGCGATCGCCACCCGACCCCGCAGGAACTGCAGGAGCGCATCATCAGCATGTTCCGCAAACCGCGCCTGCCAACCCAGGTCAACCTGGTGGGCTGGAGCAGGGGAGGGATCAGCTGCCACATGCTGGCCAATGCCATGGCGCAAGACCCTGTATTGTGGGGCATACCGGTGAACATATTTGCCATCGACCCGGTGCCTGGCGTTGGTAACGTGCAAGTCGAACGCGTAACGTTGGCGGATAACGTCAAAGAGTACGTAGGCTTCTACTCAAGGGATGAGCGCTCCAAAGGTTTTGCCTGCGTGATCCCTTCGGTCGCCAAAGGGACACGGATATGCGTTTATCCGATGCCGGGTCGCCATGCCACGCTGGTGGGCAACGCCTCGGCTGATGGCGCAGGCGATGGCAAGGTGCTGGCCGAACCTGGGCTGATCGTTCGCCACTTTGCCGAGGTTTGCCTGACCCGCTGGGGCGTGCACCTGGACAAACGTCTGGCCTTGAGCAGCAGCCAGTTGATGAAGTATCACCAGGTCATGGCGGCTGCCGACAGGCAGTATCAGGCCATGCGCAGTGAGTCCTACACGGTACTCACCGAGGGCGATAAAAATGATCGTCTGGTGCATTGTGGTGAGGTGCATACGCAGTTCAGCAAGGTACAGGGAGGCAGCTACAAGCCGAGCGCAGGCCTGGGTTTACAATGCTGGGACGCTGAAGCCTACCAGCCCATCTGCTAGCTGAAAGGGGGCGGCCGGTGAATGCACTGGTCGCCCTTGTTCAGTGGCCGGATCAGCGGCAATTTTTTTTGCATTCCCCCTCTATCCAGCGGCCCCTGGTTGGATTAAAAATGGCGCCGCGGGCCAGCCCCGATAACAACCACCTTCCCTCCGTGACATCATGTCTGAATATAATCCTTGCCTTGACTGCGGCGCCTGCTGCGGGTACTTCCGTGTGTCCTTCTTCTGGGGCGAATGCCAGTCTGCCGGGGGCGTAGTGCCGGACGACCTGGTGGTACAGATCAACCCCACGCGCGTTGCCATGATCGGCACCGATGCCAAGCCCTGCCGCTGTGTCAGCCTTCAGGGCGAGATCGGTAAAGAGGTGGCTTGTACGATTTACGCCAACCGTTCCAGCCCGTGCCGCGAGTTTGATGCGTCGTGGGAGGGTGGGGTGCATAACCCGAGCTGTGATGATGCGCGGGCAGCGTATGGCCTGCCACCCTTGACTCCGCCAGAGGCCAACGAGCCGCATTGGCCGGATGATGGGGCTGAGGTGGCCTGAGCGTATTCCGTTAGCCTGTGCCCGCCCTATGTCGGCTAGCCAGCCCACAGGTACTGCACAGAGCACAGGTATTGTGGGGACGCTGTGTGGAGCTGGTTGGCCGGTGATAGGGCCATCAGGTTGCAGACAGGCACATGAAATTGAATGGTCAGTATCTATATGTGTGTAAAGGCTCGCAAGTTCCTGTTACCGGTAATGGAACGGCCGGATGGTGGCCCGGGTCGGTTCGGGTAATCGGATATCTGCTTGTGCGGTTTGGGCGCTAGCGGACAACGGAGCGATATTCTCTTTGGCGTCCCTCCGAAACTCTTGGCTTTCGGCAACAATACGGCGCAGCGCCTTGATCACGCTTTGCTCAGAAGCAGAGTGCTGCTCCATCAACGTCTTGTAGTGTGTGGCTTGCTGTAAGTTTTGCTTAGCAGCTTGCAGATGCTGCGTTACTGATGCTTCAGTTGTTGAAGCTTTGGCTGCCGTGATGGATTCCTGCCTGGCCCGACGGAATCGTCGGTATTCTCTAGACGCATCTTTTTTAAGCCTATTGAATCGTTGCGCTAACTGGGAAGTGTTCTCAGCGTTTCGCTCAAAGATTTCAAGCGTAACGCGAGTCGGGTTGCCTGAATGGATGGGGGGGCGATTCGCGTTGATTCGCTTCAACGGTTTCCGAAGCTGACCGGTGGGATCGGTGAAATTTATGGGGTCGCCAGAGCAGTAACAGTAACAATTCACTCCCCCTTGCAAGAAGGGGCTTTGTAAATCAGGTGAGTAAAATCTCATTATTGTCGGGCTGAAGGCGCGATGGCCGTTACCAAGCGAATATAGCCCGGTTAGCTTATCGAGGTATTCTCCGTTGAAAAAGAGCATGGTTGAAACTTGCTGCGCGTACGAGGTAAATCCGTAGGGACTGTAATTCATTGGATGCTCCCGCTGCAGGTTTAAATCGATTAATTGCTTGAGTCGGTATGAGTTCCCAAAACTGGTCCTCTTAAAAAAAGAATGCAACTGGCATTTCTATCAGGTTTCGGTGTGACCAGACCCTGCTCCGGTTGACTTCTGGACGAGCAATGGTGAAACGAGCGGATGCTTCAGTGCGTTACTTGACGTTAAACTGTCATCTCCCCAGCAATGGACAGGAGATCCGGCGTGCCCCCTCCCCGCAGTTTCCCCAGTGACCTCTGCCTCGACAGCCCACGGCTGCAACTGCGCCCCATGCGCCATGCCGATGCCGCGCAGTGGCTGGCGATCATGGCCGACCCCGAGGTCATGCGCTATTGGCACCATGCACCCTGGCAAGACCTGGCCGAGGCCGAAAGCGCCCTGGCCGCCGACCGCGAAGCCTATGCCAATGGCGACCAACTCAAGCTCGGCATGTACCGCCGCGACAACGGCGAACTGATTGGCATGGTCCAGCTGTTCAACATCGACGACATTTCCCGCCGTGGCGAAATCGGCTACTGCCTGGCCAGCGCCGTGCAGGGCAGGGGCTACATGGACGAAGCGCTGACCTGCTTCATCGACTACCTCGCCCACACCCTGCACATGCGACGCCTGGAAGGTGAAATCGACCCGCGCAACCAGGGCTCGGCACGCACCCTGGAGCGGCAAGGTTTTGTGCAGGAAGGCACCTTGCGGGCGCGCTGGTGCGTGGCGGGTGAGCTGTCCGACTCGGGTATTTACGGCCTGCTGCTTGAGCCGCCAGTAGCCTGATCTCATAACACCCGAGCGTGAATTTGGAAGCGGGGCAGGGCCTGGGTTAAGGTCGTAGGCTGTCCCGTTTCTCTCAGGAATCCCCTTTGCCCGCTTTCTACCTGAGTATCAGCCTGCTGCTGTATTTGCTCGCCCTGTTCTTCGATGGCGCGCTGATGAGCGGCGAGCGTCATATGCCGGCCCTGCAGATGCTGCTGTACGGGCCATGGGGCATGCCGTTCGGCTTGTACCAATGGTTTGCCAATCCGCTGCTGGCACTGGCCATCCTGGCTCATCGGCGGTTTCGCCGGCTGGCCTTGCTGGCCGGGCTTGGTGCGGCGTATCTGGCTGCCAGCAGTTTTGGCATCGACCGCTTGCCGGATAACCGCAGCTATGAGTTTCATGACCTTACCGGTTTTGGTGCTGGCTTCTACCTGTGGCTGGTAGCGATGGTGGTGTTTTGCCTGGGGCAAGCCTGGTTTTGCTGGAAGGCGCGAAGGGCTGACGACATGCCAGGCTGGAACTGGCTTGATGTCGCCTTGATTGCCGCCCTGGGGGTAACGTTGTATGCAGCGACGCAAATGCCCTCGCTGCGCTTCGAGCCAGGCAAGGTGCTGATGCCTCCGGAGCAGCCGCAGACGCTTTGATACCCACAAGGAGGGTTAGCATGATCAAGCATTACCTGGCAGGCCTGGCACTGGCCTGCGTGCTACCGGTAGCGATGGCGGACGATTACACGGCGGCCTACGGGCAGTGCATGGACAAGGCCTCCAGCACCGTGGCCATGAGCGCGTGCATCGGGGCCGAAACGCAAGTGCAGGACCAGCGCTTGAACCGGGTGTACAAGCAGTTGATGGGCAAGCTGGATGCCGGGCAGCAGAAGAGCCTGCGGGATGTGCAGCGCAAGTGGCTGGCCTACCGTGATGGCAATTGCCAGTTCCATGTACAGGCCAGTGGCGGGACCCTGGCGCAGCTGGAAGGTGGCACCTGCATCCTGGACATGACCCGCGACCGCGCTGCGGAGCTGGAGCGGGTGCTTAGCCCTGGGCAGTAGCGCCTGTTCAGGCATGATTGGCCCACATTTGCAGGCGCGGGTTCAGCCGCGAACACCGGCTTTACCGGTGTCCTGCTCCGCGTTGCCTTCTTCGCGGGTGAACCCGCTCCTACAGGGCACTGCAGGGTGCTGGTTCTATTTGCGCGGTTCGCGCAGCGCCCGGGCCTTGAGGTACTCGCGCACTTCCACGGCATCCCCGGCAAACTCGATGCGCTCGGCCTTGGCTGCGCGCTGGTAGGCATACATCGGGTCGTAGTACTCGTTCAGCAAGCCTTCGATCCAGCCCCGGTGCAGGTCTACTGCGCCGCTGCGCTGCTGCTCTTGCAGGGCTTCGCGCAGCATCTCGGACAAGCGCTGATGGCGCTCTCCACCCAAACGCTTGTAGATGTTGGCCATGCTCTGCAGCATACGTTCGGCAAACAGCCGGGGACCGTCTTCTTCGCCATGCACGGCCTTGAACTCGGCGCTCAGGTTGACCACGTAGTCGCGCAGGATGCGCTCCACGCGGTTGGTGAAGCTGTCTTCAAGCCACACCAGCGGGTAATGCTGCATGCCTTGGTACAACTCCAGCGGCACCGTGCAGCTGCCAACAATGCGGCCTTCATCTTCCAGCACAAACTGCCCGATACCGCGGGCGCGCTTTTTCAGCACGTCGATTGCCAGCTGGTTTTCAAAGTCGATCTGCGCCGGTTGCGCCGTGGCGCGCTTGCCGAAACTGGAGCCGCGATGGTTGGCGTGGCCTTCAAGGTCCAGCACGTTGTCCAACTGGTGCAGCACATCGGTCTTGCCGGTACCGGTCAGTCCACCGACCAGTACGAAATCACATTGCTCCACCGCTTGCTGGGTAGTCTCCAGCAGGAAGGTACGCATGGCCTTGTAGCCGCCTTTGACACGCGGGTACTGAACACCCGCCTCATCGCGCAGCCAGCCCTGCACGATCTGCGAACGCAGGCCGCCACGGAAGCAGTACAGGTAACCGTCAGGGTGGGCCTTGGCAAACGCTGCCCAGGCCTCCAGACGGGATTGCTTGGTGGTGCCACTGACCAGCTGGTGGCCCAGGGCGATGGCGGCGGCCTGGCCCTGCTGCTTGTAGCAGGTGCCGACCTTCTGCCGCTCCTGGTCGTTCATCAGCGGCAGGTTTACTACGCCAGGGAAGGCGCCTTTGGCGAATTCGACGGGGGCGCGCATGTCCATCATCGGCACGTCGTCGAGGAACAGCTGACGGAAGTCGGTGCAGTCGGGGCGCATCAGATCACCTCGACCGCATGGCTCTGTCGCTCGACCAGCTTGCCGATCGGAGACAGTTTCAGGCCCAGTTCGGCAGCCACGGCGAGGAACTCGGTTTCACCCTCCGGGGCAACAGCAACCAGCAAGCCACCGCTGGTCTGGGGATCGCACAGCAGGTGCTTCTGGTCGTCGCTGAGGGCGCCGATCTTGTGCCCGTAGCTGTCGTAGTTGCGCAGGGTTCCACCGGGGATGCAGCCTTCGGCCAGGTAGTGGTCGACGCTAGGCAGGCGTGGCACGGCGGCGTAGTTCAGGTGCGCGGTGAGGCCGCTGCCTTCGGCCAGCTCGACCAGGTGGCCGAGCAGGCCGAAGCCGGTGACGTCGGTCATGGCCTTGACCCCGTCCAGCTTGCCGAAGCGGCTGCCGGGCGTGTTGAGGGTGCACATCCAGTCACGGGCCAGGCCTTGGTCTTGCACGCGCAGCTTGGCCTTCTTTTCGGCGGTGGTGAGGATGCCGATGCCCAGGGGCTTGGTCAGGTACAGCTGGCAGCCCGCGCTGGCAGTGTCGTTGCGTTTGAGGTGGCGTTTATTGACCACGCCGGTGACGGCCAGGCCAAAGATCGGCTCAGGCGCGTCGATCGAGTGGCCGCCGGCCAGCGGGATACCCGCTTCGGCACACACTGCGCGGCCGCCGCGGATGACTTCGCGGGCGACTTCCGGCGGCAGCACGTTGACCGGCCAGCCGAGGATGGCAATGGCCATCAGCGGGTCGCCGCCCATGGCATAGATGTCGCTGATGGCGTTGGTGGCGGCAATGCGGCCGAAGTCGTAAGGGTCATCGACGATCGGCATGAAAAAGTCGGTGGTCGAAACCACGCCGCGCTCGTCGTCCAGCGCGTACACTGCTGCATCGTCGCGCGAGGCATTGCCGACCCACAGTTTCGGGTCCAGGGCCTGGGTGCCGCTTTCGGCGAGGATCACGTCCAGCACCTTGGGGGAGATCTTGCAGCCACAGCCGGCGCCATGGCTGTACTGGGTCAGGCGAATCGGCTCGCTCATATGCACCTCTGCAGGTCAAATTGTTGCGCGATTGTAGCAAAGCTGGCCTTTAGGCCCTTGCCTCTTATAATTCCCGGTGTCGGCAAATGTGTCGGCACTTCCCCGCTATTGAACCGGAGAACACCCATGCTCAACCGCCCCCTGGCGCTTGCCGCCGGCCTCGTGCTGTCTTGCTGTGCCGCTGTCGTTCAGGCCGCCGAAACCCTGCGGGTCAGCGCCATCCCCGACGAAGCGCCGACCGAACTGCAGCGCAAGTTCAAGCCTTTGGGTGAGTACCTGGCCAAGCAGCTGGGCATGGAAGTGAAGTTCGTACCCGTGGCGGACTACCCAGCGGTGGTCGAGTCGCTGGCCGCAGACCGTCTCGACCTGGCCTGGCTGGGGGGCTTCACGTTCGTTCAGGTGCACCTGAAGGACCCGACCGCCACGCCACTGGTACAGCGTGAGCAGGACGCACAGTTCACGTCCAAGTTCATCACCGCCAACCCCGACGTGAAGAGCCTGAGCGATCTGAAGGGCAAGTCGTTTGCCTTCGGTTCCATTTCGTCTACTTCGGGCAGCCTGATGCCGCGTTACTTCATGCTCAAGCAGGACAATATCAAGCCTGAAGAGTACTTCAGCCGCGTGGCCTATTCTGGCGCCCATGATGCCACCGTGGCCTGGGTACAGGCTGGCAAGGTCGAGGGTGGCGTGCTGAACGCCAGCGTGTGGCAAAAGCTGGTGGATGCCGGCAAGGTCGACACCACCAAGGTGAAGGTGTTCGCCACCACCCCGACCTACTTCGACTACAACTGGACCGTGCGCGGCAACATGGACCCGGCGTTGAAACAGAAAATCAAGAAAGCCTTCCTGGACCTTGACCCGAGCAACCCGGAGCACAAGGCGATCCTGGACCTGCAGGCCGCCAGCCGCTTCATCGAGACCAAGCCTGAGAACTACAAGGGCACCGAACAAGCTGCACGCGAGGCCGGCCTGCTCAAGTGACAGCTTCGAATGCGGCAATCCATCTTCACGGTGCCAGCCTGCGCCATGGCCAGGTACGCGCGCTTGACGCGGTGAGCCTGCGGATCGTGCAGGGCGAGCGTGTCGCCATCATCGGGCCGTCGGGGGCGGGCAAGTCCAGCTTGCTGCACCTGATGGCCACGGCCGTTCAGCCCAGCAGTGGGCGCCTGGAGTTGCTTGGCGAGCAGCCTTGGGCGCTGTCGGCAAGGGCACGCCAGCGACTGCGCGCGCAGGTTGGCCTGGTGCATCAGGCGCCGCCGTTGCCACCGCGTCAGCGGGTAGTGACCGCAGTGCTGGCGGGTCGCCTGGGGCAGTGGGGTACGCTGCGCGGCTTGCTCAACCTGCTGTACCCCAGCGATGTACCGGGGGCGCGCCAGGTGTTGGCCGAACTGGGCCTGGCCGACAAGTTGTTCGTGCAGTGTGGGCAGTTGTCCGGTGGCCAGTTGCAGCGGGTGGGCATTGCTCGGGCGTTGTACCAGCGCCCGCAGGTGCTGCTGACCGACGAACCGGTGTCGGCCATGGACCCGGTGTTGGCCGACCACAGCCTGGCCTTGGTCAATCGCCATGCCCAGGCCACTGGCGTGACGTTGGTGGCGAGCCTGCACGCCGTAGAGCTCGCGCTGGCGCATTTTCCGCGGGTGATTGGCATTCGGGAAGGGCAGGTTGTGTTCGACTGCCCGGCCGAAGCGGTCACCGAGCAACTGCTGGACGCGCTATACGCCAACGAACAACTGGCTCCGCCGCCCACCCAGGGGCCGACCCTGACCGTGCAGATTCCGCGATGCTGAAGACCGTCGCCCGCGACCCGGCGCTGCTGCCGCGGTTGCTGCTGGCCCTGTTGGCGGTGGCAGTACTGTGGCCGGCTATCCAGACAAGCGAACTGAACCCCGGGGTGCTGTTGCAGGCGGACAACCGTCAGCAGATTGCCAGCTTTACCAGCGCCTTCTGGCCGCCGGCACATGATGCCGATTTTCTTGCACTGCTGTATGAAGCCACCTTGCAGACGCTGGCCGTGGCGACTGCCGGCATGGCGCTGGCGTTGTTGTTGGCGATCCCGGCTGGCTTGCTGGCCAGCCGTGCCTTGTCCTTGCGTGCTGCTTCACGCGGCGGGCGGGCCGGGTTGTGGTCGCGACTGTTGCGCCTGCCGGTGCGTGGGCTGCTGATTTTCCTGCGTAGCGTGCCGGAGATCGTCTGGGCGTTGCTGTTCGTGCGCGCCGTGGGGCTGGGGCCGACGGCGGGCGTACTGGCTATCGCCATCACCTACAGTGGCATGCTCGGCAAGGTTTATGCCGAAATCTTCGAGTCGGTCGACCAGCGCCCGGCGCATGCCTTGTTGCAGGCGGGCAGTGGCCGGCTGGCGGCGTTTTTCTACGGCATCCTGCCCAATGCTGCCTCCGAAGTGGTGTCGTACACCGTGTACCGCTGGGAGTGCGCGGTGCGGGCTTCGGTGGTGATGGGCTTTGTCGGTGCTGGCGGGCTGGGCCAGCAGATCGACCTGTCGATGCGCATGTTTGCGGGTGCGCAAGTAGCGAGCATGCTGTTGACGTTCTTGCTGCTGGTGATCCTGGCCGACCTGCTCAGCCGCTTGCTGCGCTGGAGGCTGGCATGAACCGGGTGATCAATTGGGTGTTGCTGGGCGCCATGGTGGCAGCGGCGGTGGCCTCGTTCGCGTATCTGGAGCTGGACCTGCACGCACTGGTCGGCAATGGCGGGCTGGGGCAGATGGGCGAGTACGCCGGGCGCTTCCTGCAGCCGGATCTGTCTGCCGGGCACCTCAAGGCGGTGTGGCGCGGGGCGCTGGAAACCCTGGCCATGTCTGGCATGGGCACCTTGTTGGCAATGGTAGTGGGGATGTTGCTGGCACTGCCGGCGGCGGGCCGCTTCGGTTGGCCGTTGCAAGGGGCCGCGCGTTTGCTGCTCAATGCCTTGCGTGCCATTCCTGAACTGGTGTGGGCTGCGCTGACTGTGCTGGCGGCTGGGCTGGGGCCGAATGCCGGTACCCTGGCTTTGGCGTTGCACACCGCTGGCGTGCTGGGGCGGTTGTTTGCCGAGGCGCTTGAGAACGCCCCGCCCGAGCCGGCGGCTGCGATCCGTTTGCAGGGGGGCAGCCAAGTGGCGGCGTTCTGCTTTGGTACCCTGCCCAACCTGTGGCCGCAGTTGCTGGCCTACAGCTTGTACCGCTGGGAGAACAACATCCGCATGGCCAGCGTGCTCGGGTTCGTCGGGGCGGGCGGGTTGGGGCAGATGCTGTACACCACCTTGAGCCTGTTCCAGGAGGCCCAGGCCAGCACGGTGATCATCGGTATGCTGGTGTTGGTGTTGCTGGTGGATGTGTCGAGTGATGTGTTGCGTCAGCGCTATGTGCGGGCCTGACGGAAAGCCCGGGCTGCAAAGCAGCCCTGACATCTTTCAGGCGTCTACAGCCTCGGCACACTGCGCCTCCCGCTGCATCGACTCCAGGTTACGCTCGATCGTCTCGCATATGGTATCCATCTGGATCTGATGCTCGCTGAACCTGAACGGGCTCTGCAAGTCCGTGCCGATCCGCTCGATGGCCAGCAACATGAACCCTACCACCGTCGACGCCAGCGGCGTGAACCAGCCCAACGACTCCACCAGCCCCACCGGCACGATCAGGCAGAACAGGGTGATGAACAGCCGTGGGAAATACACATAGGGGTAGGGCAATGGCGTATTGGCAATCCGCTCCATGCCGCCCTGGGCGTTAGACAGGTCTACCAGCGTCGACTCCAGCCGCGCCAGGCGAATGCTGTCCAGCCGCCCGGCCTGGTATTCCCGCGCCAGCAAGGCTGCCGAGCCGCCGAGAATGTCATTGGCGAAATTGTTCGAGCGGTTGCGCCGTTCGAACTCACCTGGCGGGATGAAGGCCATCAGCTCCTCCGGGCAGGGCTCACCTTTCAGGTGCGCCGCCAGGCAGTTCACATAGGCGATATGCCGGCGCAGCAGGGTTGCCTTGACCGGGTTCAGGCTGTCATCCGGGTCATCGATCAGCGTCAGCGTCTGCCGGGCGAAGCTGCGCGAACTGTTCACCAGCGCGCCCCACAGGGTGCGAGCCTCCCACCAGCGGTTGTAGGCGCTGCTGTTGCGAAAACTCACCAGCACCACCAAGGCTGAGCCCAGCAGGGTCAGCGGGATCAGTGGCAGGGTGAACTTGCTGTTCAAGAACAGCATGAAATCGATGGTGACCAGCACATCCCAGATCAGCAGCCAGAACAGCGACCAACCGATATAGCCGATGGTCTTCACCACCAGGCGGTACTTGCGGGCGATGACGTCTTTCACGCGGGGGTACCTCGAAACGCGGGGGATGCAGGATGGGACGCCGAGGCTCGTCGAAGGTTCGAGGGTTGAATGTTGCAAGGGATTTTGTAGCTGAAACGAAGGGAAAACTCCGACCAGCCTATCAGACGTGCCTGAATTCCTGATTCAGCTCAAAAACGACAGAGTGGGTCGCTTCAATCCTTGAATGGGTGTATCCATAAGGATACGATTGGGTGACCACTTGATGTTTCTCGTTGAACAGACGGAAAGCTTTGCCGCTTGGCTATCGAGCTTGAGAGATTTGAGGGCCAGGCTGGCGATAGGTCGTAGGCTGGAGCGAGCAGCGGCGGGCAATCTTGGTGACTTCAAGTGGCTTGGAGGCGGTATTGGTTAGCTTCGCATCGACGTAGCTGCCGGTTATCGCGTCTATTTCACGCAAAAGGGGCAGAGGTTGGTTTTACTGCTGGTCGGCGGCGACAAGTCCACCCAAGCCGCCGACATCCTCAAAGCCAGAAAGCTGCTGAAGGAGATGAAATGAGCGAAAAATTGATCCCGTTTGATATGGCAGCCTTGTTGAGCAGCGATGAGGCAATCAGTGAATACCTTAGCCAGGTGCTATCAAATGGCGATACCGAGGAAATCATTCGAGCACTTGGCCATATCGCTCGTGCACGGGGCATGACACATATTGCTACGGAGAGTGGGCTGGGTAGAGAAAGCCTGTACAAGGCGCTGAGCCCTGGCGCGAAGCCTCGTTTTGACACTGTATTGAGGGTCATTCGTGCTCTGGGGGTGGACCTTCTCGTTCAGCCACATGCAATGACCCGCTGATCCAGCTCGGTTAAGTCAATATTTGCTTCATCTGCACCAACGCTACCCGCGTGCCGTCCCACGCCTGCCGCTCCTCGATGCCGAACGGTGTGAAGCCCAGCTGTGGATAAAGCAGCAAGCCTGCGGTGTTTTGATTGAAGCATGACACCCAGACCTCCCGGGCGCTGTACTGCTGGCGGGCGAGGTCGATCATGGCCGTTACCAGATAACGCGCTACACCAAGGCCGCGGGCGCTGGGGGCCACCACTACGTTGCCCAGGGCACATAGGCCGCCATGTTCGGCTTTGTAGAAATTGGCGAAGGCCAGGACAGCGCCGTTACCTTCCACTACCGTGGAGCCGCTGCGTTGGGCTATGGCGTCGCTCAGCTGGTTGGGGGTGAGGGGGTAGGTGGCTTTGGGGAACATGTAGAACAGTTCGTCCGGGCTCTGCGGGAAGCTGCAGATAACGGGGATGTCTTCTGGCCGGATGGGGCGGTGGGTCAGGTGCATGGCAGGTCCTTCTCGCGTTGGCTGGCAGGGCCTCTTCGCGGGTAACCCCGCTCTCACAGGTACTGCACAAGGCTCAAATCCTGTGCAGGTCCTGTAGGAGCGGGTTTACCCGCGAAGAGGCAATCAGCCTCACATCATAGGCCGCTTTCCATCCAACACCGCACCCCGATTCACGGCTTGGCGGCCACCGCCACGTAGCCTTTGACCGCAGCTGGTGCCTGGGGCTTGGCCTTGTGTGCCAACAGGTACTGATAGCGCCGCCATTCCTTGTCGATCTCGCTAAACGACATGAACACGCTGATGCGATCCTTACCGGCCAGGTCCGGGCGCTTGCCGGCGTCGATCTCGCTGGTGGGAATGATGGCGACGTTGATGCCTACCACCGTGCCGTCATCGGCGAACACTGGCCCGCCCGACATGCCCTTGGTGATCGGGCCGTCATGCACCGAGTAGAAAACACTGCCAGGCGTACCTTCAAGCCGTACCAGTGACGGCAGGGCATGGCCCTTGCCCTGCATCGGCATCATGAAACTGTTGAAGCCCACCGCCGTCACGGCTTCCCCTGGCACGTACTGGCGCCAGTGCGGCACGCTGCTGGCTTTGTGCTTGAAGAACACTACGTCACCGAGGCCCTCGTGGACCACGTTGCGCAGGAAGGGGGTGTGTTTGGCGGTTACAGCGTAATCCTCGTTCCACTGGATGGCGCTGGCCATCAGCAACATCGGCAGTGGGGCACCTGAGGTGACCACGAACGCCTGGTTGTAGACGGGATCTGAAACGTACGACGTTGGCACTCCATTGCACCCACTGAGCAGCATCATTGCCGCCATGCAGGGCGCGATTGTTTTCATGGGACACACAGTGCGTGGAGAAAAGGGAGCGCTACTATGGCTAAGTGCCATTACGCTAACAATACTTTCGGAATATATCTGACGAATGACAGCTTAAGTGCCAGTGCACAGCGCGGCCAATAGAATGCAGGTATGGGGGGAGGCGCGGGAGTCAGGGGGGCGGCGTCAATGACGGGCATAAATCGCAAGCAAAAAAAAACCGACCGTAAGGTCGGTTTTTTCCGGATTTTGGTGCCCCGAGGGAGACTCGAACTCCCACTCCTTTCGAAAACGGATTTTGAATCCGCCGCGTCTACCAATTCCGCCATCAGGGCGTGGCGCGCAGTATAAAGAGGTGCCGCTGGTCGGTCAATCGGCTTTCATGGTCAATTTTCACACATTGGGCTAAACTTCCCGGCCCTGCCGAACCGAACATCATCATGCGCGTCGCCGATTTTTCCTTCGAACTCCCTGATTCCCTGATCGCCCGCCACCCGTTGGCCGAGCGCCATGGCAGCCGTCTGCTGGTGCTCGATGGGCCTACCGGCGCGCTGGCGCACCGGCAATTCCCCGACTTGCTCGACTATCTGCGCCCCGGCGACTTGATGGTGTTCAACAACACCCGAGTGATCCCGGCGCGGTTGTTCGGCCAGAAAGCCTCCGGCGGCAAGCTGGAGGTACTGGTCGAACGCGTGCTCGACAGCCACCGGGTGCTGGCCCATGTGCGCGCCAGCAAGGCGCCCAAGGTTGGCGCGGTCATCCTCATCGATGGCGGTGGCGAGGCCGAAATGGTCGCGCGCCATGACACGCTGTTCGAACTTCGCTTCACCGAAGAGGTGCTGCCGTTGCTCGACCGTGTCGGCCACATGCCGCTGCCGCCCTATATCGACCGCCCGGACGAGGGCGCCGACCGTGAGCGCTACCAGACCGTGTACGCCCAGCGCGCCGGCGCGGTTGCCGCGCCTACCGCAGGCCTGCACTTCGACGAGGCGCTGCTGGAAAAGATCGCCGACAAGGGCGTCGAGCGCGCCTTCGTCACCCTGCATGTGGGCGCCGGCACCTTCCAGCCGGTGCGGGTCGACAAGATCGAAGACCACCACATGCATAAAGAGTGGCTCGAAGTGGGCCAGGATGTGGTCGATGCCATCGAGGCCTGCCGGGCCCGTGGTGGTCGGGTGATCGCGGTTGGCACCACCAGTGTGCGTTCGCTGGAAAGCGCCGCGCGTGATGGCGTGCTCAAGGCCTTCAGTGGCGACACCGACATCTTCATCTACCCGGGCCGGCCGTTCCATGTGGTCGATGCCCTGGTCACCAACTTCCATCTGCCGGAGTCCACGCTGCTGATGCTGGTCTCGGCTTTCGCCGGCTACCCCGAGACCATGGCTGCCTACGCAGCGGCGGTCGAGCATGGGTACCGCTTCTTCAGTTACGGTGATGCCATGTTCATCACCCGCAATCCGGCGCCACGCGGGCCCGAGGATCAAGCATGAGTCGCACCTGTCGAATGTCCTTCGAACTGCTGGCCACCGACGGCAAGGCCCGTCGGGGTCGCATCACCTTCCCACGTGGCACCGTGGAAACCCCGGCATTCATGCCGGTGGGTACCTATGGCACGGTCAAGGGCATGCTGCCACGCGATATCGAGGCCATCGGCGCCGAGATGATCCTTGGCAACACCTTCCACTTGTGGCTGCGCCCAGGCACCGAGGTGATCAAGAAGCACAACGGCCTGCACGATTTCATGCAGTGGAAAGGCCCGATCCTCACCGACTCCGGTGGTTTCCAGGTATTCAGCCTGGGAGCCATGCGCAAGATCAAGGAAGAGGGCGTGACCTTCGCTTCGCCGGTCGATGGTTCCAAAGTGTTCATGGGCCCGGAAGAGTCGATGCAGGTTCAGCGTGACCTGGGCTCGGACGTGGTAATGATCTTCGACGAGTGCACCCCGTACCCGGCCGAGCACGATGTGGCACGCACTTCCATGGAGCTGTCGCTGCGCTGGGCCCAGCGCTCGAAGAACGCCCATGCCGACAACACCGCAGCGCTGTTCGGCATTGTTCAGGGTGGCATGTACCAGGACCTGCGCATGCGCTCGCTGGAAGGCCTGGAAAACATCGGTTTCGACGGCCTGGCCATTGGCGGCCTGTCGGTGGGCGAGCCCAAGCACGAAATGATCAAGGTGCTGGATTACCTGCCGGACCAGATGCCTGCTGACAAACCTCGTTACCTTATGGGGGTAGGCAAACCGGAAGATCTCGTTGAGGGTGTGCGCCGCGGCGTCGACATGTTCGACTGCGTGATGCCGACGCGTAACGCGCGCAACGGTCACCTGTTCGTTGATACAGGGGTGATCAAGATCCGCAATGCGTTCCATCGTCACGATGAATCGCCGCTGGATCCGACCTGTGACTGCTATACCTGCACCAACTTCTCGCGCGCCTATCTCCATCATCTGGACAAATGCGGCGAAATGCTGAGCAGCATGCTGAATACCATCCACAACTTGCGCCATTATCAGCGCTTGATGGCCGGTTTACGCGAGGCTATTCAACAGGGTAAATTGGCCGCCTTTGTCGACGCCTTCTACGCCAAGCGCGGGCTTCCTGTACCGCCCTTGGACTGACTGTCCGCATCCATTATTAGAAAATTACATTAGGAGTGCCCAATGAGCTTCTTCATCCCCGCCGCATACGCGGACGCTGCAGCACCTGCCGCTGGCCCAGCCGGTACCGGCTTCGAGTGGATTTTCCTGGTCGGTTTCCTGGTCATCTTCTACCTGATGATCTGGCGCCCGCAGGCCAAGCGCGCGAAAGAGCAGAAGAACCTGCTGAGCAACTTGCAGAAAGGTGACGAAGTTGTCACCAACGGCGGCATCGCCGGCAAGATCGTCAAGGTTTCCGATGACTTCGTGGTGCTGGAAGTGTCCGACACTGTCGAGCTGAAGTTCCAGAAGGGTGCCATTGCTGCGACCCTGCCAAAAGGTACGCTCAAGGCTATCTGAGTTACCGGTTTTATTTTCCAGTCGGGGCGCGCAACGCGCCCCGCGTCTTGAACGGGCGGCGTGATGCTGAACAAATATCCTCTGTGGAAATATGCACTGATCGTGCTGGTACTGGTGGTCGGTTTCATTTATTCCGCTCCCAACCTCTACCCGGATGACCCGGCGGTACAGATCAGCGGTGCCAGCTCGGCGCTGCAGGTGAATCAGGCCGACCTTGATCGCGTCAGCAAGGCGCTGGTCGATGCCAAGATTGCTGTCAAGGGCGCAAGCCTGGGGGAAAAGGGCAGCGGGCTGATCCGCCTGACCAATCAGGAAGACCAGCTGCCAGCCAAGGATGTAGTGCGCAAGGCACTGGGCGATGATTACGTCGTGGCCCTGAACCTGGCCCAGACTACCCCGCAATGGCTGCGCAACCTGGGCGCAAGCCCGATGAAACTGGGCCTGGACCTGTCCGGTGGTGTGCACTTCCTGCTGGAAGTGGACATGGACAAGGCCATGACTGCCCGCATGAAAGTCTACGAAGGCGAGGTCAAGACCTTGCTGCGCAAAGAGCGCGTCCGCTACCGCAGCCTGCCTCAGCAGGATGGCGGCATCATGCTGGGCTTCGCTGATGATGCCACCCGCGAACAGGCACGTGCCCTGATCCGCAAGAATTTCAATGATTTCGACCTGACCACCACCGATCGCAACGAGCTTGCGGTGCTGCGTCTGGCGCTGACCCAGGCGAAAGTCGCCGAGATCCGCGAATACTCGATCAAGCAGAACCTCACCACCGTGCGCAACCGCGTGAACGAGCTGGGTGTGGCAGAGCCTCTGGTACAGCGCCAGGGCGCCAACCGTATCGTGGTCGAGCTGCCAGGCGTGCAGGACACTGCCGAAGCCAAGCGTATCCTTGGTAAAACGGCCAACCTGGAGTTCCGCTTCGGTGCCGAACCGGGTGCATCCAAGGCCACTACCGAGGTGTTCGAGTTCCGTGATGGCGGCCGCTCCGCCGCAGTCGAGCGGGGCCTGATCATCACGGGTGACCAGGTTACCGACGCCCAGGCCAGCTTCGACGAGCATGGCCGCCCGCAGGTGAACATTCGCCTGGATGGCCACGGTGGCGAGCTGATGAGCCGTGCTACCCGTAGCAACGTCGGCCGTAGCATGGCGGTGATCTTCATCGAGCAGAAGCCGGTTACCCGCTACGTCAAGCAAACCGTCGGCGGCGTCGAGAAGGACGTTGCCGTACAAAGCTTCGTCGAAGAGAAAAAAATCATCAGCCTGGCGACCATCCAGTCGCCGCTTGGCAGCCAGTTCCGCATCACCGGTCTGAACGGCCAGGGCGAATCGTCCGAGTTGGCCCTGCTGCTGCGTGCTGGTGGTCTGGCCGCGCCGATGTACTTCGCTGAAGAACGTACCATTGGCCCAAGCCTGGGTGCTGACAACATCACCAAGGGTATCGATGCGTCGCTGTGGGGCATGCTGTTCGTCTCGCTGTTCATCATCGCCATCTACCGCGCCTTCGGTGTGCTGGCCACCATCGCCCTGGCGGGTAACATGGTGCTGCTGCTGGCGTTGATGTCGCTGCTGGGGGCGACCCTGACCCTGCCGGGTATTGCCGGCATCGTGTTGACCATGGGTATGGCGGTGGACGCCAACGTGCTGATCTTCTCGCGTATTCGCGAAGAGATTGCTGCTGGCATGTCGGTGCAGCGCGCTATCCACGAAGGCTTCAATCGCGCCTACTCGGCAATCGTCGACGCCAACCTGACCACCCTGTTGGTCGGCGGCATCCTGTTTGCCATGGGTACCGGCCCGGTCAAAGGCTTTGCGGTCACCATGTCCCTCGGGATTTTCACCTCGATGTTCACCGCCGTCATGGTGACCCGTGCATTGGTCAACCTGACCTGTGGCGGGCGTGACATCAAGAAGCTGTGGGTTTGAGGGAGCTGCGATGAAAACCATCAATTTCATGGGCGTGCGCAATGTCGCGTTCGCCGTCACCGTGCTCCTCACCGTGTTGGCGCTGTTCAGCTGGTGGCAAAAGGGCCTGAACTTCGGGCTGGACTTCACCGGGGGTACGCTGATCGAGCTGACCTACGAGCGTCCTGCCGACCTCAAGGCGGTGCGTGCCGAGCTGGTCAACTCCGGCTTCCACGAGGCGGTGGTGCAGAGCTTCGGCGCCACCACCGACCTGCTGGTGCGCATGCCGGGCGATGACCCGCAGTTGGGCAACAAGGTAGCTGCCGCGCTGCAGAAGGCAGGCGGCGACAACCCGGCCACGGTCAAGCGTGTTGAGTTCGTCGGCCCGCAGGTCGGTGAAGAGCTGCGCGACCAGGGCGGCATGGGCATGCTCCTGGCCTTGGGCGGTATCCTCATCTACCTGGCCTTCCGTTTTCAGTGGAAGTTCGCCGTGGGGGCGATCGTCTCGCTGATCCACGACGTGGTGGTAACGCTGGGCATCCTGTCGTTCTTCCAGATCACCTTCGACCTGACGGTGCTGGCGGCGGTGCTGGCGATCATCGGTTACTCGCTGAACGACACCATTGTTGTATTCGACCGGGTGCGCGAGAACTTCCGCGTCATGCGCAAGGCCTCGCTGATCGAAAACATCAACATTTCCACCACCCAGACCCTGCTGCGTACCGTCGCCACTTCGGTTTCGACCCTGCTGGCCATTGCTGCGCTGCTGTTCTTCGGGGGTGACAACCTGTTCGGTTTCTCGCTCGCCCTGTTCATTGGTGTCATGGCCGGTACCTACTCGTCGATCTATATCGCCAACGTGGTGCTGATCTGGCTGAACCTGAACAGCGAAGACCTGATCCCGCCGACCAAGGCCGAGGGTGTGGATGATCGTCCGTAAGGGCTAGTCCATCACCGCCTGGCGGTGTAAAAGGCGCGAATATTGAACTCGCGCCTTTTTTTTTGCTCCAAGGCTGGGAGAAGCGCGGGTTGATACCCGCTGGTACGATCAGGAGGTCCACGTGAATAAATCAATGCTGGTGGGTGCGGTACTGGGTGCTGTCGGTGTGACTGCCGGAGGTGCTGTCGCGACCTACAGCTTGGTCAACAAGGGGCCTGAGTATGCCCAGGTCACCGACGTGCAGCCGATCAAGCAACAGGTGAAAACCCCACGCGAAGTGTGCAAGGACGTTACCGTCACGCGCCAGGCGCCGGTCAAGGACCAGCATCAGATCGCCGGCACCGTCGTGGGTGCGCTGGCCGGTGGTTTGCTGGGTAACCAGATTGGTGGTGGTACCGGCAAGAAGATTGCCACGGTGGCCGGTGCGGTCGGTGGTGGTTATGCCGGTAACAAGGTGCAGGAAGGCATGCAGGAGCGTGATACCTACACAACCACGCAAACTCGCTGCAATACGGTCAACGACATCAGCGAGAAGGTGGTGGGCTACAACGTGACCTATTCCATCGGTGATCAGGTAGGCAAGGTGAAGATGGATCGCGAGCCGGGATCGACCATTCCGCTGGACAAGAATGGCAAGTTGATCCTGAGCGAAGCGGGTCAGTAATTTGCGTGGCCTGTGCCGGCCTCTTCGCGGGTAAACCCGCTCCTACATGGAACGCATTGTCCCTGTAGGAGCGGGTTTACCCGCGAAGAGGCCGGCACAGGCCGCGCAAAACCACCAGGCACAAAAAAGCACCTCGAGAGGTGCTTTTTGTTTGCCAGCAATCTGCGCTTACCGCTTCATGCTTTCTGGCAGGTGCGGTTGGATGGCAGTCAGTACTGCCTTGAAGCACTTGATGTTGCCTGCAACGATGTGACCTTTGTCGAGGAAGTCGTGGCCACCGTTGAAGTCGCTCACCAGGCCACCGGCTTCCTGGATCAGCAGTACGCCAGCTGCCATGTCCCATTCGGACAGGCCCGACTCCCAGAAGGCGTCGAAGCGGCCAGCAGCCACGTAGGCCAGGTCCAGGCTGGCGGAGCCGGCGCGGCGGATGCCGGCGGTCTGGCCGGTCAAGGCGCGGAACATGCCCAGGTAGTTGTCCATGTCCGCCATCTGGCCGTCACGGAACGGGAAGCCGGTGCCCAGCAGGGCGCCTTCCAGGCTTGTGCGTGAGCTGACGCGCAGGCGGCGGCCATTGAGTTGGGCGCCACGGCCACGGCTGGCGGTGAATTCTTCCTGGCGAACCGGGTCGACGATCACGGCGTGCTCAAGGCGGCCGCGGTATTTGCAGGCGATGCTGACGGCGAAGTGCGGGATGCCGCGCAGGAAGTTGGTGGTGCCGTCCAGCGGGTCGATGATCCACAGGTAATCTTTGCCTTCTTCGCCGCTGCCCGCGTGCAGGCCGGTTTCCTCGCCCTGGATGGAGTGGTTCGGGTAGGCCTTGCGCAGGGCGTTGACGATGCTCTGCTCGGCGGCGCGATCGACTTCGGAAACGTAGTCCTTGGCCTCTTTCTCATCGACCTTGATGCTATCCAGGCGTTCGATGGAGCGGAAAATCAGTTCACTGGCGCTGCGAGCGGCGCGCAGGGCGATATTCAGCATAGGCTGCATGGGCGGGTCACCTGGAGATGTTAAAGAAGAAAGCCGATCATTCTAGCAGAAAACTTTGGCGGCAGAAGTGTCACATTTGCTTTCATGGCGTTACGTCTGTCGGTTCTGTAAGATCGAAGGCCCTGATTCCTGCATCTGTGAGCACAACACCTTGCTGCAAAATATTCGTGTTGTTCTGGTCAATACCAGCCACCCCGGCAACATCGGCGGCGCTGCGCGTGCCATGAAAAACATGGGCTTGTCGCGTCTGGTGCTGGTGCAGCCGAAAGAATTCCCCGCCGTGGATGCCAGTGCCCGTGCTTCGGGCGCCGACGATGTGCTGGATAACGCCCAGGTGGTCGACAGCCTCGAACAGGCGCTGGTCGGCTGTAACCTGGTGATGGGCACCAGCGCCCGCGAGCGCAGCATTCCCTGGCCGTTGATCGGCCCCCGTGAATGCGGTGCCAAGGCAGTGGAGCATGCCAATGGCGGCGAGGAAATCGCCCTGGTGTTCGGGCGCGAGCACGCCGGCCTGACCAACGAAGAACTGCAGCGATGTCACTTCCACGTGCACATTCCCTCCAACCCCGACTTCAGCTCGCTGAACCTGGCGGCTGCCGTGCAGGTGCTCTCCTACGAGGTGCGCATGGCTTGGCTGGCTGCCGGTGAGGCACCGGGCAAAGTCGAGAAGGTTGACGCCGCTGAGCTGGCGACCATGGATGAAATGGAGCTGTTCTACGACCACCTCGAGAAAACCCTGGTGGGCATCGGCTTCCTCGACCCCGAAAAGCCCAAGCACCTGATGCCGCGCCTGCGCCGGCTGTATGGGCGGGTGGCGGTCGAGCGTTCGGAAATGAGCATTTTGCGCGGCATCCTCACCGAGACCCAGAAGGTGGTCCGGGGCGAGCCGCATAAACGGAAGGACTGACAGATGTTCGAACGTCTGCGTGAAGATATTCAAAGCGTATTCCACCGTGACCCGGCTGCACGCAATGCCTTCGAGGTGCTCACTTGCTACCCCGGCATGCATGCCATCTGGCTGCACCGCCTGGGCAATGCGCTGTGGAGGCGTGATTTCAAATGGTTGGCCCGGCTGGTGTCGAACTTCGGTCGCTGGCTGACCGGTATCGAAATCCACCCCGGCGCCACCATTGGCCGGCGCTTTTTCATCGACCACGGTATGGGCATCGTCATTGGCGAAACCGCCGAGATCGGTGATGACGTCACCCTGTACCAGGGGGTGACGCTCGGTGGCACCAGCTGGAACAAGGGCAAGCGCCACCCCACCTTGGAAAACGGCGTGGTGGTAGGGGCGGGTGCCAAGGTGTTGGGGCCTTTCACGGTCGGCGCCGGGGCCAAGATCGGTTCCAATGCGGTGGTTACCAAGGCGGTGCCGGCCGGGGCTACGGCGGTAGGCATTCCGGGGCGGATCATCGTCAAGAGCGAGGACACCGAAGTCGAAGCCAAGCGTAAGGCAATGGCCGAGAAGATCGGCTTTGACGCCTATGGTGTCAGTGGCGACATGCCCGATCCGGTGGCGCGGGCCATCGGCCAGATGCTCGATCATCTGCAGGCCGTCGACGAACGGTTGGAGGGTATGTGTGGCGCGCTGACCAAGATGGGCAGTGACTATTGCGCCAAGGAACTGCCGGCCTTGCCGGAGGACGACTTCACCGAGGTTACCCAGGTGGCCCAGCGCGACACTCAGCCGCATTGATCGCGCCGCACTGAAGTCATGGTGGCATGTGGGGCGTGTGCTCGCGCCCCTCGTCTGCTACAATCGCGCCCGCCTCCCTGATGCAAACCCGACTAAAGCAGTAGGTCTAATAGTTGACTTAAATGCTCGGGAATCGCATACTCGCACACATCCTGAAACTCCCGTGGTACCCAATAGCCATGCGACTGACTACCAAAGGCCGATACGCCGTGACCGCCATGCTCGACTTGGCGTTGCACGCGAAGCATGGGCCGGTGTCTTTGGCCGATATTTCCGAGCGCCAGGGCATTTCCCTCTCTTATCTGGAGCAGCTGTTCGCCAAGCTGCGTCGCAGCAGCCTGGTTTCCAGTGTGCGCGGTCCAGGCGGCGGCTACCAGCTGTCGCGGGGCATGGAAACCATCCAGGTGGCCCAGGTCATCGACGCGGTCAACGAGTCGGTCGATGCCACCCGTTGCCAGGGGCTCGGGGACTGCCATGCCGGTGATACCTGCCTGACCCACCACCTGTGGTGCGACCTCAGCCAGCAGATCCATGAATTCCTCAGCGGCATAAGCCTGGCCGACCTCGTCAAGCGCCGTGATGTGCAGGAAGTCGCCCAGCGCCAGGACCTGCGCCGTGTCGCAGGACGAACCGCCCAGCTGGACAAGATTGAGACGTCTGCCGTCGATTGATCCCCTGGGACGACGAGCGACGCCACCGCCTGATAGGAGAGACAAATGAAGTTGCCGATCTACCTTGATTACTCTGCGACCACTCCGGTCGACCCACGCGTGGCCCAGAAGATGGCCGACTGCCTGCTGGTCGACGGGAACTTCGGTAACCCGGCCTCGCGCTCCCACGTCTTTGGCTGGAAAGCCGAGGAAGCGGTGGAGAACGGTCGCCGCCAGGTTGCCGAGCTGATCAACGCCGATCCGCGCGAAATCGTCTGGACCAGCGGTGCCACCGAGTCCGACAACCTCGCGCTCAAAGGTGTTGCGCACTTCTATCAGACCAAAGGCAAGCACATCATTACCTCCAAGATCGAGCACAAGGCGGTCCTGGATACCGCTCGCCAGCTGGAACGCGAAGGTTTTGAAGTCACTTACCTGGAGCCAGGCGAAGACGGCATCGTCACCCCGGCCATGGTAGAAGCGGTGCTGCGCGACGACACGATCCTGGTCTCGCTGATGCATGTGAACAACGAAGTCGGCTCGATCAACGACATTGCCGCCATCGGTGAACTGACCCGTTCGCGCGGCGTACTGTTCCATGTCGACGCCGCCCAGTCGGCCGGCAAGGTCGAAATCGACCTGCAAAAGCTGAAAGTCGACCTGATGTCGTTCTCGGCGCACAAGGTCTATGGCCCGAAAGGCATCGGCGCGCTGTACGTCAGTCGCAAGCCGCGTGTACGTCTTGAAGCCATCATTCACGGCGGCGGTCATGAGCGCGGCATGCGTTCGGGCACCCTGCCGACCCACCAGATCGTCGGCATGGGCGAAGCCTTCGCCATTGCCAAACAGGAAATGGTTGCAGAAAACGCACGCATCAAGGCCCTGAGCGACCGCTTCTTCAAGCAGGTCTCAAACCTTGAAGAGCTGTACGTCAATGGCAGCCAGACTGCGCGTGTACCGCACAACCTGAACCTGAGCTTCAACTACGTCGAAGGCGAATCGCTGCTGATGTCGCTGAAAGACATCGCCGTATCGTCCGGTTCGGCCTGTACCTCCGCGTCGCTCGAGCCGTCCTACGTACTGCGTGCTCTGGGCCGCAACGACGAGCTGGCGCACAGCTCGATCCGCTTCTCCTTCGGCCGTTTCACCACCGAAGAAGAAGTCGACTACGCCGCGCAGAAAGTCTGCGAGGCCGTCAACAAACTGCGTGAGCTGTCGCCGCTGTGGGATATGTACAAAGACGGCGTTGACATCTCCAAGATCGAGTGGGCCGCCCACTAAGCAGTCGCCGGCAAGAGCGGCTCCCTGATGAGGAAGGAATTGCACCATGGCATACAGTGAAAAGGTCATCGACCACTACGAAAACCCGCGCAACGTCGGCAAGATGAATGCCGAAGACCCGGATGTCGGCACCGGCATGGTCGGCGCCCCGGCCTGCGGTGACGTGATGCGCCTGCAGATCAAGGTCAACGAGCAGGGCGTTATCGAAGACGCCAAGTTCAAGACCTACGGCTGCGGTTCGGCCATCGCTTCCAGTTCCCTCGCCACCGAGTGGATGAAGGGCAAGACCCTGGACGAGGCCGAAACCATCAAGAATACCCAACTGGCCGAAGAGCTGGCGTTGCCGCCGGTCAAGATTCACTGCTCGGTACTCGCCGAAGATGCCATCAAGGCAGCCGTACGCGACTACAAGCAGAAGAAAGGCTTGATCTAAGTCGCCTGTTGCAAGGTAAGGAGTTCTGATGGCTATCAGCATGACAGAAGCCGCCGCCAACCACATTCGCCGCTCCCTCGACGGGCGCGGCAAAGGTGAGGGCATTCGCCTGGGCGTGCGCACCACCGGTTGCTCGGGTCTGGCCTACGTGCTGGAATTCGTCGACGAACTGGCGGACGAAGACCAGGTGTTCGAAAACCATGGCGTCAAGGTGATCATCGATCCCAAGAGCCTGGTCTACCTCGATGGCACCGAACTGGATTTCGTCAAGGAAGGGTTGAACGAAGGCTTCAAGTTCAACAACCCCAACGTGCGCGGTGAGTGTGGCTGCGGCGAAAGCTTCAACGTTTGAGGCTGGCTGTGGGTACTCCTTGTCATTACGCATTGTTTGACCTCCAGCCAAGCTTCCGTCTGGATCTCGACAAGCTGGCCACTCGCTATCGCGAGCTGGCCCGCGAAGTCCATCCCGACCGCTTTGCCGACGCCTCCGAGCGTGAGCAGCGGGTAGCGCTGGAAAAGTCCGCAGCACTCAACGACGCCTACCAGACCCTGCGCAGTGCGCCGCGGCGCGCCCGCTATCTGTTGGCCATCAGCGGCCATGAAGTGCCTCAGGAAGTCACGGTCCACGACCCTGACTTCCTGTTGCAGCAGATGCAGTGGCGTGAAGAGCTCGAGGAGTTGCAGGACGAAGCCGACCTTGATGGTGTCGGCGTGTTCAAGAAGCGCCTCAAGGCTGCCCAGGACACGCTGAACGAGGACTTTGCCGCCTGCTGGGATGCCCCAGGCGAGCGCGACAAGGCCGAGCGCCTGATGCGCCGCATGCAGTTCCTCGACAAGCTCGCCCAAGAAGTGCGCCAACTGGAAGAGCGCCTCGACGATTAACCCGGTGTTGCCCGTGATGACACCTAAGGTATTCAGATAAGCATGGCCCTACTGCAGATTGCCGAACCCGGTCAAAGCCCTCAGCCTCACCAGCGCCGCCTGGCGGTGGGGATCGACCTGGGTACCACCAACTCTCTGGTCGCTGCACTGCGTAGCGGCCGCAGCGAGCCCCTGCCCGACGCGCAGGGCAACGTCATTCTGCCGTCCGCGGTGCGCTACCTCGACGGGCGTATCGAAGTGGGGCAGGCTGCGCGTGACGCCGCCTCCAGCGACCCGCTGAACACTGTGCTGTCGGTCAAGCGCCTGATGGGGCGCGGCCTGGCCGACGTCAAGCAGCTGGGCGAGCAACTGCCATACCGCTTTGTGGGTGGTGAGTCGCACATGCCGTTCATCGACACCGTGCAGGGTCCGAAAAGCCCGGTGGAAGTGTCTGCCGACATCCTGAAGGTGTTGCGCGAACGTGCCGAAGCTACCTTGGGTGGCGAGCTGGTAGGCGCGGTGATCACCGTGCCGGCCTATTTCGATGACGCCCAGCGTCAGGCTACCAAAGATGCTGCGCGTCTGGCCGGCCTGAACGTGCTGCGCCTGCTCAACGAACCGACTGCGGCCGCCGTAGCCTACGGCCTGGACCAGAACGCCGAAGGCGTGGTGGCCATCTATGATCTGGGCGGCGGTACTTTCGATATTTCCATCCTGCGCCTGACCGCTGGCGTATTCGAAGTGCTGGCCACCGGGGGTGATACCGCCCTTGGGGGGGATGACTTCGATCACACTATTGCCGGCTGGATCATCGAACAGGCGGGTTTGTCGTCTGACCTCGACCCGGCTACCCAGCGCGCGCTGCTGCAAACCGCTTGCGCCGCCAAGGAGGCCCTGACCGACGCTGACGTGGTCAACGTCAGCCACGGTGCCTGGCACGGTGAGCTGACCCGCAGCGCCTTCGAAGCCATGATCGAACCATTGGTTGCCCGCAGCCTGAAGGCTTGCCGCCGTGCGGTGCGCGACAGTGGTGTTGAGCTGGAAGAGGTCAGCGCCGTAGTCATGGTCGGTGGTTCTACCCGCGTGCCGCGTGTGCGTGAGGCCGTCGGTGCACTGTTCGGGCGCACCCCGCTGACCTCGATCGACCCAGACCAGGTGGTGGCCATCGGTGCCGCCATCCAGGCTGACACCTTGGCCGGCAACCGCCGCGAAGGTGGCGAGCTGCTGCTGCTCGATGTCATCCCGCTGTCGCTTGGTCTTGAGACCATGGGCGGGCTGATGGAGAAAGTGATCCCGCGTAACACCACCATTCCGGTGGCGCGTGCTCAGGAATTCACCACGTACAAAGACGGCCAGTCGGCCATGATGATCCACGTCCTGCAGGGCGAGCGCGAGCTGATCAGTGACTGCCGTTCGCTGGCCCGCTTCGAGTTGCGCGGCATTCCGGCCATGGTTGCCGGTGCTGCGAAAATCCGCGTCACCTTCCAGGTGGACGCCGATGGCCTGCTCAGCGTCGCTGCCCGCGAGCTGGGTTCGGGCGTTGAAGCCAGCATTCAGGTCAAGCCGTCCTACGGCCTGACCGACGGCGAAATCGCCCGCATGCTCAAGGACTCCTTCGAGCACGCCGGTTCCGACAAGCACGCCCGCCAGTTGCGTGAGCATCAGGTAGATGGCGAGCGGCTGCTCGAGGCGGTACAGGGCGCCCTGGACGCCGACGGCGAGCGTCTGCTCAGCAGTGACGAGCGCGACGCCATCGAATTCCAGATGCAAGAACTACGTGATTTGCTGGCCGGCACCGATGGCGCAGCCATCGAGCAACAGACCAAGCGTCTGTCGCAGGTGACCGATGCATTTGCCGCCCGTCGCCTTGATTCGACGGTCAAAGCCGCACTGGCCGGGCGCAACCTGAATGAGATCGAGGAGTAATCGATGCCGCTGGTGACATTCCTGCCGCATGAGAAGTTCTGCCCCGAGGGGCTGACCGTGGAGGTGGAGCCTGGGACCAACATCCTGGAGTTGGCTCACGACCACCACATCGAGATGGAAAGCGCTTGCGGCGGCGTCAAGGCCTGTACCACTTGCCACTGCATCGTGCGCAAGGGCTTCGATTCGCTCGAAGAGGCTGACGAGCTGGAAGAGGACATGCTGGACAAAGCCTGGGGCCTGGAAGCGCAATCGCGCCTTGGTTGCCAGGTTTTCGTCGCTGACGAAGACCTGACCATCGAGATCCCCAAGTATTCGCTCAACCATGCCGCCGAAGCACCGCACTGAGGGCCTGTACATGAGTCTGAAATGGGTTGATGTACTTGAGATCGCAATCCAGCTTGCAGAAAGCAAGCCTGAGGTCGATCCTCGTTATGTGAATTTCGTGGACCTGCACCGCTGGGTGCTGGCGTTGCCTGAGTTCAGCGACGATCCGTCACGCGGCGGTGAGAAAGTGCTCGAGGCAATCCAGGCCGCCTGGATCGACGAAGCCGACTAAGCGTCACTTGCAGGTTAGGCAATCCCCCGGAACCCGCGTATAATTCGCGGGTTTAATTTTTCGTAACACTCATATTCTGGAGTTTTCCATGGCTGTTCAACGTACTTTCTCCATCATCAAGCCTGACGCTGTTGCCAAAAACGTCATCGGCAAGATCACCACTCGCTTCGAAGAAGCCGGCCTGAAAATCGTTGCCTCGAAAATGAAGCAACTGTCCAAAGCCGAAGCCGAAGGCTTCTACGCTGAGCACAGCGAGCGCGGCTTCTTCGCTGACCTGGTTGCCTTCATGACTTCCGGTCCGGTCGTTGTCCAGGTTCTGGAAGGCGAGAACGCCATTGCCAAGAACCGTGAGCTGATGGGGGCTACCAACCCTAAAGAAGCTGCTGCCGGCACCATCCGCGCTGACTTCGCCGAGTCGATCGACGCCAACGCCGTTCACGGTTCGGACTCCGAAGCTGCTGCTGCTCGCGAAATCGCTTACTTCTTCGCTGCTACCGAGGTAACCACTCGCTAAGCGAAAGCTTACGGGTGAGGGTGAATCCATGACGACATCTACTGGCAAAATCAACCTGTTGGGTCTGACCCAGCCGGAAATGGAACAATTCTTCGACTCTATCGGGGAGAAGCGCTTCCGTGCCGGCCAGGTGATGAAATGGATTCACCATTTTGGCGTGTCCGACTTTGCGGCCATGACCAACGTAGGCAAGGTCTTGCGCGAAAAGCTCGAGGCCGTTGCCGAAATACGCCCACCGGAAGTGGTCAGTGAAGACATTTCCGCCGACGGCACCCGTAAATGGGTGATCCGCGTTGCCTCCGGCAGCTGCGTCGAGACCGTCTATATTCCAACCGACGACCGTGGCACCCTGTGCGTATCGTCGCAAGCCGGCTGTGCCCTGGACTGCAGCTTCTGCTCCACCGGCAAGCAAGGCTTCAACAGCAACCTCACTGCCGCCGAAGTGATCGGCCAGGTGTGGCTTGCCAACAAATCCTTCGGGACCGTTCCTGCCAAAGTCGACCGCGCGATTACCAACGTGGTCATGATGGGCATGGGCGAGCCCTTGCTGAACTTCGACAACGTCATTGCCGCCATGAAAATCATGATGGATGACCTTGGCTATGGCATTTCCAAGCGCCGTGTCACCTTGTCCACCTCGGGCGTGGTGCCGATGATCGACGAACTCGCCAAGCACATCGACGTGTCGCTGGCCCTGTCGCTGCATGCGCCGAACGACGAACTGCGCAACAAGCTGGTACCGATCAACAAGAAGTACCCGCTGAAGATGCTGCTGGAATCGTGCATGGGCTACATGTCCACCTTGGGCGGCAAGCGCGTGCTCACCGTCGAGTACACCCTGCTCAAGGACGTCAACGACCAGCCCGAGCATGCCGCGCAGATGATCGAACTGTTGCGCGATGTACCCTGCAAGATCAACCTGATCCCGTTCAACCCGTTCCCGCATTCGGGCTACGAGCGACCGAGCAACAACGCCATTCGTCGCTTCCAGGACCTGCTGCACCACGGTGGCTTCAACGTCACCACCCGTACCACGCGCGGCGACGACATCGACGCTGCCTGTGGCCAGCTGGTGGGCCAGGTCAATGACCGTACTCGCCGCAGTGAGCGCTACATCGCTGTTCGCCAGCTTTCTGCGGACGTCGAACTGCCAGACAGCGCCGCCAGCCACTGACAGGTACCTTGCCCATGAGCCTGCGCGCCGCGCTGTCGATCCTTGCGCTTTCGCTGCTGGCCGGCTGCGTGTCGGGCGGCGCGAGCGACCCCTTGGCCAGCCGCCAGGGCAGGGTGGAGGCGGGGCGGGCTTATGTGCAGCTTGGCTTGGGTTATTTGCAACAAGGGTTGACCGAACAGGCCAAGGCGCCGCTTGGAAAGGCCCTGGCGCTGAATGACCAGGATGTCGATGCGCACGCCGCCCTGGCAGTAGTGTTTCAAGCCGAAGGCGAGCCGGCGCTGGCCGAAGCACACTTTCGCAAGGCCTTGCTGATAAGCCGCGGTGACACGCGAATTCGCAACAATTACGGCAGTTTCCTTTATGCTCAGGGGCGATTTGCCGAAGCCAAGCAGATGTTTCGCCAGGCCAGTGCCGATACCCTGTATCCTGAGCGCTCACGCGTGTACGAAAATCTGGGCCTGACCGTCCTGAAGCTCGAACGCCGCGATCAGGCGCACGCGTATTTGTTGAAAGCGTTACAACTCAACCCGCGGCAACCAAAAGCGTTGCTGGAAATGGCTGAGTTGTCCTACGAAAACAGGCATTATGTGCCGGCCCGGGACTACTACGATCGTTTCAGCCAGTTGAGCGACCACGACGCCCGTAGCCTGCTGCTGGGCAGCCGCCTTGCCAGGGTGTTCGACGAGCAGGGCGCACTGGCCGAATTGGGCCAGCAATTACAACGACTTTATCCCGGTACGCCGGAATACCAGCAATACCTGTCGGAGCAACGATGAACGCCGCGCACCCCGAAGTAGCAGTAGCGCCTGGCCAGAACCCCGGTGAGCTTTTGCGCCTGGCCCGTGAGAAACGGGACTGGTCTCAAGCCGAGGTGGCCCGCAAGCTCAACCTCACTGTCAGTTCGTTGAACCACGTGGAAACCGGCGCCTTCGACAAGCTGCCCGGGCATACTTTCGCTCGTGGCTACATTCGCGCCTACGCCAAGCTGATGGACCTCGACCAGGCCGCCCTGGTAGACGCCTTCGACCGTTACACCGGTACCCACGCCAAAGGCAGCGACGTGCATTCGCTGGGCCGTATCGAAGAGCCTGTGCGTCTGTCGCACAACATCCTGCGCGGCGTCAGCTTGCTGTTGCTGGTGGCTGTGGTCGGTGGTGGCTTTTTCTGGTGGCAGGACCAGGGCAGCCTGCGGGGCAAGGACCTGGCCAAGATTGCCCTGGAGCATGTCGAGGTCGAAAGCGCCGACGGCACCACACAGATTCACCCGCTCGATGAGCCTGAAGACCAGGCCGTTTCCGCTGGCCAGCAAGCTGAAAGTGCACCGCTGGCGCTGGAGCAGGGCGCTGCCGAGCAGCCTGCTGCCGCTGAACAAGCACCGGTAAGCTCTGAGGCCGCCATTGCCGCAGCGCCTGCTCCAGCACGGCAAGCGCCGGTGCAACCCGCACCTGCTGCTTCGCCTGCACCGGTTACGCCTCCGGTACAGGCCACTGCTGCACCTGCACCGGCACCGGCCGTGGCGGCCACCGAGCCTGCCGCAGTGCCAGCTGGCAGCGCCAAGGTCGCCATCCAGTTCACCGCCGATTGCTGGACCCAGGTCAGCGACGGCAACGGCAAGGTGCTGTTCAGCGCCATCAAGCGCAAGGGGGACAACCTCGAGCTGACCGGCAAGCCGCCATTCGCGGTACGCCTGGGCTTTGCCCGGGGCGCCCAGGTCAGCTACAACGGCCAGGCCGTCGATGTTGCCCCATTCACCAGTGGCGAGACTGCTCGCCTGAAGTTGGGACAGTAAGTCATGCACGGCGAATCTCCGATCAAACGTCGCGAATCCCGCAAAATCTGGGTTGGCAATGTGCCGGTGGGTGGTGATGCGCCCATCGCGGTGCAGAGCATGACCAACACCGACACCAACGATGTCGCTGCTACCGTGGCGCAAATCCAGCGACTGGTCGATGCTGGCGTGGACATCGTGCGTGTCTCGGTGCCGGACATGGACGCCGCCGAAGCGTTTGGCAAGATCAAGCAACGGGTCAGCGTGCCGCTGGTCGCCGACATCCATTTCGACTACAAGATTGCCCTGCGCGTTGCCGAGCTGGGCGTTGATTGCCTGCGGATCAACCCGGGCAACATCGGCCGTGAAGACCGTGTGCGCGCTGTGGTCGATGCCGCCCGCGACCGCGGCATTCCGATTCGTATCGGGGTCAACGCCGGTTCGCTGGAAAAAGACCTGCAGAAGAAGTATGGCGAACCGACCCCGGCCGCACTGGTCGAGTCGGCCCTGCGCCACGTCGAGCATCTCGATCGCCTGGATTTCCAGGACTTCAAGGTCAGCGTCAAGGCCTCGGACGTGTTCATGGCTGTCGAAGCCTACCGTCTGCTGGCCAAGCAGATCGTGCAACCGCTGCACCTGGGCATCACTGAAGCCGGTGGCCTGCGTTCGGGGACGGTGAAGTCCGCCGTCGGCCTCGGTATGCTGCTGGCCGAGGGTATTGGCGATACCATTCGCATCTCGCTGGCGGCCGACCCGGTCGAAGAAGTGAAAGTCGGCTACGACATCCTCAAGTCGCTGCATCTGCGTTCGCGTGGCATCAACTTCATCGCCTGCCCGAGCTGCTCGCGGCAGAACTTCGATGTGGTCAAGACCATGAACGAGCTGGAAGGGCGTCTGGAAGACCTGCTGGTGCCGCTGGATGTGGCGGTGATCGGTTGCGTGGTCAACGGCCCGGGTGAAGCTAAGGAGGCCCATGTCGGGTTGACCGGCGGCACGCCGAACCTGATCTACATCGACGGCAAGCCTGCGCAGAAACTGACCAATGACAACCTGGTCGATGAGCTGGAAAAGCTCATCCGCCAGAAAGCGGCCGAAAAGGCCGAAGCTGACGCGGCGCTGATCGTCCGTGGCTGACACACCGAATTCGTAAGGACTTTTCGTGAGCAAATCGCTGCAAGCCATCCGTGGCATGAACGACATCCTGCCAGAACAGTCGCCGCTGTGGCGCTACTTCGAAGGCACCGTGGCCGGGCTGCTGGACACCTACGGGTACAGCCAGATCCGCACGCCGATCGTCGAGTTCACCGAGCTGTTCAAACGCTCGATCGGTGAAGTGACCGACATCGTCGAAAAAGAGATGTACACCTTCGAGGACCGCAACGGTGATTCGCTGACCCTGCGCCCTGAAGGCACCGCGGCCTGCGTGCGAGCGGTGCTCGAGCACGGCATCACCGGCAACGGTCAGGTGCAGAAGCTGTGGTACATCGGCCAGATGTTCCGCCACGAGCGCCCACAGAAGGGCCGCTACCGTCAGTTCCACCAGATTGGCGTGGAAGTGTTCAACCTGGACGGCCCGGACATCGATGCCGAGCTGATCATGCTGACCTGGCGCCTGTGGGGCCTGCTGGGCATCCAGGACGCGGTCAAGCTGGAGCTCAACAGCCTGGGCACCAGTGAAGCCCGCGCACGCTACCGTGACGCGCTGGTCGAGTTCCTCTCGGCGCGCCTGGAGCAACTGGACGAAGACAGCCAGCGCCGCCTGAAGAGCAACCCGCTGCGCATCCTCGACAGCAAAGACCAGAACACCCAGGCGGTGTTGGTCGGGGCGCCGAAGCTGGAAGACTACCTGGACGAAGAGTCGCGCGTGCACTTCGAAGGCCTCAAGGCCCGCCTGGACGCCGCCGGTATTCCATTCGTGATCAACACCAAGCTGGTACGTGGCCTGGACTATTACAGCAAGACCGTGTTCGAGTGGGTAACCGACAAGCTCGGCGCCCAGGGCACGGTGTGCGCGGGTGGCCGTTACGACGGCCTGGTCGAACAGATGGGTGGCAAGCCGACCACTGGCGTTGGTTTCGCCATGGGCATCGAGCGCCTGATCCTGCTGTTGGAAACCTTGGGCAAGGTGCCGGAGTCCATCAGCCGCCAGATCGACGTTTACCTGTGCGCCTTTGGCGAGCAGGCGGAGCTGGCAGGCCTGCGCCTGTCCGAAGGCTTGCGCGACCGTTTGCCGGGCCTGCGCCTGGCTGTCAACGCCGGGGGTGGCAGCTTCAAGAGCCAGTTCAAGAAGGCCGACAAGAGCGGTGCACTGTTCGCCCTGATCCTCGGCGACGACGAGCTGGCCAAGCAAGAGATCGGCTTGAAGCCCCTGCGTGGCCAGGGCGAACAACAGAACATTGCCTGGGATGCTCTTGCAGAGCACCTGGAAACCGCGATCGCGCAGGCGTAACGCGGTTCAACAAGCGAATAGGCGAAAAGGAGTATTGGGGTGTCGAGTACCGATGATGATGACCTGGCAGGGGTCAAGGACTGGTGGAACCGCAACGGCAAGCCGCTGCTGACCGGTGCATTACTGGCTGGCGTGGTGGTGTTGGGCTGGAATACCTGGCACAAGTACCAGACCAACCAGTCGCAAGGTGCCTCGCAGTTGTATCAGGCGCTGATTGAAACCAGCCTGACACCGACCGGCCAGCCGGACGCCACCAAGGTCGCGGAACTGGCCGGCAAGCTCAAGAGCGAGTTTGGCGGCACCGCTTACGCCCAGTACGGCAGCCTGTTCGTGGCCAAGGTCGCGGTCGACAGCGGCAAGCTCGATGACGCCGCAGCCGAGCTGAAAAGCGTGCTGGACAAACCGGCCGACGTTACCTTGGGCGAGATTTCGCGTCAGCGTCTGGCGCGCGTACTGGCAGCCCAGAACAAGGCCGAGGATGCCCTCAAGCTGCTCGACGGCGACGCCGACAAAGCCTTCCTGGCCAGCCGTGAAGAGTTGAAGGGTGACCTGCTGGTGCAGCTGGGTCGCGCCGACGACGCACACAGCGCTTACGAAAAAGCCAAGGCTGCGCTGTCCGATGACGCGGCGGTCGGTGGCCTGCAATTGAAGCTGGATGACCTGGCTAAAGGGGACGCGTAAGTGATCGGTTGGAAACATGCAGCAGTGCTGACCCTGGCCGTACTGGCCGCAGGTTGCAGCAGCAACAGCAAGAAGGAACTGCCCCCGGCCGAGCTGACCAAGTTCACCGAGGAAGTGGTGCTGAAGAAGCAGTGGAGCCGTTCGATCGGTGACGGCCAGGGTGAAACCTACAACACCCTGGTACCGGCCATCGAGAACGACCGTATCTACGCTTCCGACGTCAACGGCGAAGTCTTCGCCCTCGACCGCATCACGGGTGACGTGGTGTGGAAGAAGGACCTGGAGCTGCAGGTTTCCGGTGCAGTTGGCGTAGGCTATGGCCTGGTCATGCTCGGTACCCTCAAGGGTGAAGTCATTGCTCTGGACTCCAGCACCGGTGAGGAGCGTTGGCGCTCGCGCGTGACCAGCGAAGTGCTGGCCCCACCTGCCAACAACGGTGACGTGGTGGTGGTGCAGACCCAGGACGACCGCCTGATCGGCCTGGATGCCGCCACTGGCGACCGCCGTTGGATCTACGAAAACTCCCCGGCCGTGCTGACGCTGCGTGGCACCGGTGCGCCGATCGCCACCAACCGCCTGGCGGTTGCCGGCCTGTCCACCGGCAAAGTGGTCGCGGTTGACATCAACAACGGTGTGCCGGTGTGGGAAAGCCGCGTGGCCATCCCGAAGGGCCGTTCCGAGCTGGACCGTGTGGTTGATATCGACGGCGGCTTGCTGCTGTCTGGTGGTACCCTGTACGTCAGCACCTACCAGGGCCGTGTAGCGGGCCTGGACCTGGAAAGCGGCCGCGAGCTGTGGCAGCGCGATGCTTCCAGCTATGTGGGTGTCGCTCAGGGCTTCGGTAACGTCTACGTCAGCGAAGCCTCGGGTACCGTGGAAGGTGTGGATGAGCGCTCTTCCAGTGCTCTGTGGAGCAACGACAGCATGGCTCGCCGCCAGTTGACCGCCCCTGAAGTGTTCAGCAGCTACGTGGCTGTGGGTGACTTTGAAGGTTACCTGCACCTGCTGAGCCAGGTGGATGGCCGCTTCGTCGGCCGTGAGCGTATCGACAGCGATGGCCTGCGCGCCCGCCCACTTGTGGTCGGCGACACCATCTATGTCTTCGGCAACAGCGGCAAGCTCGAGGCACTGACCATCCGCTGAAGCTATGCTTGAAGCCTTGGCGGGCTTCAAGCCGCGGCGTAGGACACGCCGCCCAAACTCCGGCCGCTGCCTTGCAGCGGCCTTTGCATTTTCAAGAATTCGAGAGTGGAGAGCCGATGGTTCCCGTAATTGCCCTGGTGGGCCGCCCGAACGTCGGCAAATCCACCATGTTCAACCGCCTGACCAAGACCCGCGATGCCATCGTCGGTGACCTGTCGGGCCTGACCCGTGACCGCCAGTATGGTGATGCCAGCTGGCAGGGTCGTTCCTTCATCCTGATCGACACCGGTGGTATCACCGGTGACGAAGTGGGCATGGACGAAAAAATGGCCGAGCAGTCGCTCATGGCCATCGAAGAAGCCGACTACGTGCTGTTCCTGGTTGATGCCCGAGCGGGCATGACCGCAGCAGACCAGATGATCGCCGAGCACCTGCGCAAGCGGAACAAGGCCGCGATCCTGGTTGCCAACAAGATCGACAACATCGACCCCGACGTTGCCCGCGCCGAATTCTCGCCAATGGGCATGGGCAACGCCATTCCGGTGGCAGGCTCCCAGGGCCGGGGTATCAGCGCCTTGATGGAGGCCGTGCTCGGTCACCTGCCGCGTGATGCCGAAGACGAAGCTCTCGAACAGGATGTTGCTGAAGGTGAGGAAGCCGTGCGCATTCCTGGCCCGAGCGAGAAGGATGGCATCAAGATCGCTATCATCGGCCGCCCGAACGTTGGCAAGTCGACGCTGGTCAACCGCATGCTCGGCGAAGAGCGTGTGGTGGTCTACGACGAGCCGGGCACCACCCGTGACAGTATCTACATCCCGTTCGAGCGTGATGGTGACAAGTACACCTTCATCGACACCGCCGGTGTGCGTAAGCGCGGCAAGATCCACGAGGAAGTCGAGAAGTTCTCGGTGGTGAAGACGCTGCAGGCGATCAAGGACGCCAACGTCGTCATCTTCGTCATGGATGCCCGCGAAGGTGTGGTCGACCATGACCTGAACCTGCTGGGCTTTGCCCTTGAAGCCGGTCGCGCCATCGTCATTGCCCTGAACAAGTGGGATGGCATGGAGCCGGGTGAGCGCGCCTACGTGAAGACCGAGCTGGAGCGCCGGCTGTTCTTCGTCGATTTTGCTGACATCCACTTCATTTCTGCGCTGCATGGCACGGGCGTGGGCAACTTGTACAAGTCGGTGCAGGCTGCGTTCCAGTCCGCGGTCACCCGCTGGCCGACCAGCCGCCTGACGCAGATCCTCGAAGATGCCGTGAGCGAGCACCAGCCGCCGATGGTCAATGGTCGCCGCATCAAGCTGCGCTATGCCCACCTCGGCGGTGCCAACCCGCCGCTCATCGTGATCCACGGCAACCAGACCGACAGCATTCCCAAGTCGTACTCGCGTTACCTGGAAAACACCTATCGCCGGGTGCTCAAACTGGTCGGTACGCCGATTCGTATCGAGTACAAGGGCGGCGAGAACCCGTACGAGGGTAAGAAGAACACCCTTACCGATCGCCAGGTCAACAAGAAACGCCGCCTGATGTCGCACCACAAGAAGGCCGAGAAGAAGCGTCGCGACAAACGCTAAGCAGCGCCATGTGGGGGCGGGCAAGGCTGCCCCCACAGACGCCCTTTGATCCAGAGCAATCCCCCTATTGTTTCAACCTTTTTCCTGACCGCTCGATCCGCTATGCTCGGACTCCACCCCGTGCCGGATATACCCCAGGAAAGAGGGCTCCATGATCCGCAGCAAACTGCCGAATGTCGGCACGACCATCTTCACCACCATGTCCCAGCTCGCCGTGCAGACTGGCGCGCTCAACCTGTCCCAGGGCTTTCCTGACTTCAATGGCCCGCAGGCCCTGCTCGATGCAGTGGGCCGGCACGTGGCTGCCGGGCATAACCAGTATTCGCCGATGACCGGCCTGCCGGCCTTGCGCCAGCAGGTGGCGGCCAAGGTCGAGCGGCTGTATGGGGCCAGGGTGGATGCCGATCAGGAAGTGACTATCACCCCCGGCGCCACCGAGGCTATCTTCTGTGCCATCCAGGCGGTGGTGCATGCCGGTGACGAAGTGATCGTCTTTGACCCCTGCTACGACAGTTACGAGCCGTCCGTGGAGCTGGCCGGTGGTCGCTGTGTACATGTGCAGTTGAGCGACGGCGATTTCCGTATCGACTGGCAGAAATTCAGCGATGCTTTGAGCACGCGCACGCGCATGGTCATCCTCAACTCGCCACACAACCCCAGCGGCGCGTTGATCACCCGCGAAGACCTCGACCAGTTGGCCGCACTTATTGCCGACCGCGATATCTACCTGGTCAGCGATGAAGTGTACGAGCACCTGGTCTACGACGGTGTACGCCACGCCAGTGTGCTGGCCCATGAGCAGTTGTACTCGCGTGCCTTCGTGGTCAGTTCCTTCGGCAAGACGTACCACGTTACCGGCTGGAAGACCGGTTACGTGATCGCGCCGCCTGCCCTGAGCGCCGAGCTGCGCAAAGTGCACCAGTACGTCAATTTCTGTGGCGTGACGCCGCTGCAGTGTGCCTTGGCCGACTTCATGGCCGGGCACCCCGAGCATATTGATGAGTTGCCAGCCTTTTACCAGGCCAAGCGCGACCTGTTCTGCGGTTTGCTGGACGGTTCGCGTTTCAACTTTACCCGCACGACGGGCACTTATTTCCAGCTGGTGGACTATTCGCAAATCCGTCCGGACCTGAACGATGTCGACATGTCGCTGTGGCTTACCCGCGAACATGGCGTGGCAACCATTCCGGTATCGGTGTTCTACCAGCAACCCATCCCCGAGCAACGCCTGGTGCGCCTGTGCTTTGCCAAACGAGAGGAGACGCTGCGTCAGGCAGCGGAAAGACTATGCGCGATCTGAGTACACTGCCGAACCTGAAAGTCGCCCTGGTGCAAACCACCTTGGCCTGGCACGACCGCGAGGCCAACTATGCGCACTTCGAGGTGCTGCTGGAGCAGGTGGGTGAGGTTGACCTGGTGATCCTGCCGGAAATGTTTACCACCGGTTTTTCGATGCAATCGGAAAGCCTGTGCGAGCCGGAGAACGGTCCGACCTACAAATGGCTGAAGGCACAGGCCAAGAAGCACAATGCGGTGATTACCGGCAGTGTGATCATCCAGGCCGCCGATGGCAGCCACCGCAACCGCCTGTTGTGGGCGCGGCCGGACGGCGAGATTCTGCACTACGACAAGCGCCACCTGTTCCGCATGGCCGGTGAGCACAAACATTACACCCCAGGCGAGCGGCAGGTGCAGTTCGAGGTCAAGGGCTGGCGGATTCGCCCGCTGATCTGCTACGACCTGCGCTTCCCTGTGTGGAGCCGTGACGCCCAGGACACCGACCTGCTGCTGTACACCGCCAACTGGCCGGCCGCGCGTCGCCAGCACTGGAACCGCCTGCTGCCGGCGCGGGGCATCGAAAACCTGTGCTATGTGGCGGCGGTGAACCGGGTGGGCACGGACGGTAAAGGCTTTGCTTACTCTGGTGACAGCCAGGTGCTGGATTTCCAGGGTGAGAGCCTGCTCAGTGCCGGGGAGGCGGACGGGGTGTTCACTGCAGTACTGAGCGCGGCGGAACTGGCGGCGTACCGGGCCAAGTTCCCGGCCAACCTGGATGCCGATACCTTCGAGCTGCACTGACAGCAGGGCCGGCCTCTTCGCGGGTAAACCCGCTCCTACACACGCATCGGCGGTTGGTCACAGGCCGTTGTGTAGGAGCGGGTTCACCCGCGAAAGGGCCGGCCCTGCTGGCCAATTTCCACCTGTCGTTCACCATTGCCGCCGCCACCGTATTCGCGGGTAAACCCGCTCCTACACACGTATCGGTGGTTGGTCACAGGCCGTTGTGTAGGAGCGGGTTCACCCGCGAAAGGGCCGGCCCTGCTGGCCAATTTCCACCGGCCGTTCACCGTTGCCGCCGCCACCGTATTCGCGGGTAAACCCGCGCCTACACACGTATCGGCGGGTCACAGGCCACCGTAGGAGCGGGTTCACCCGCGAAAGGGCCGGCCCTGCCAGCCAATTTCCACCGGCCGTTCACCGTTGCCACCGCCACCGTATTCGCGGGTAAACCCGCGCCTACACACGTATCGGTGGTCGGGGAAAGGCCGTCGTAGGAGCGGGTTTACCCGCGAAGAGGCCGGCCCTGCTGGCCAATTTCCACCGGCCGTTCACCGTTGCCGCCGCCACCGTATTCGCGGGTAAACCCGCTCCTACACACCGATCAATACACATCCCGCCGATACCGCCCATCCTCGATCAACTGCTGTACAGCAGCTTCACCCAGCATGCCTTTGAGCGCCGCATCCACCCCCGCCGCCATGCCTTGCAGGCTGCCGCAGACATACACGCAAGCCCCGTCGGCCACCCAGCGCTTGAAGTCCTCGGCCTGCTCCAGCATCACGTCCTGCACATACACCTTCTCAGCCTGATCGCGCGAGAACGCCAGGTCCAGCCGTGCCAGGTCACCGTTGTCCAGCCAAGCGTGCAGCTCATCGCCACACAGCAAGTCATGCGCCCGATTACGCTCGCCGAACAACAGCCAGTTGCGCTGCTCACCGGCATTGACCCGCGCGCGCAACAGGCTGCGAAGGCCCGCCAGGCCAGTGCCGTTGCCGATCAGGATCATCGGCGCAGCAGCCTCAGGCAGATGGAAGCCACTGTTACGCCGCAGGCGCAGGCTCAGGGTGCCATTCATTGGCAGGTATTCGGTCAGCCAGCCAGAGCCCAAGCCAAGGCTGCCGTCGGGGTGGCGTTCCTGGCGCACGATCAGCTCCAGCACACCATCGCTGGCGATCGAGGCAATGGAGTACTCGCGGCAACCGATTGGCACCAGTGCATCGACCAGCGCTTGTGGCTGCAAGCCGATCAGGTGGTCGCGGCGCGTCGGCAGTTGGCGGCCAGCGAGTGCCTGGGCAAGGGTTTCACTCAGGCCATTCACCTGCACCTGGCTGCTGGCGTCCAGTGCCATGCCCTTGAGGAACGCGTCGATCCGTGGCTGCCCATTCAGCGGCAGTACCTCCACCAGGTCGCCGGCTTCCCAGCTTGCAGGTTCTGCAGCCTGCAGGCCAAGCAGGTACACCGGTTGGCCTTGGCTGCCGGGGTTGAGCAGTTTGCGGCGCACGAGCGACCAGTTGGCAAAGGTTGGCGGCTGCCAGGCGGCCACCGGCTGGACGCCCGTCAGTTGCGCCAGTTCCTGCTGCCATTGCTGCAGGGCGGCCTGGTCGGCGTTGTCCACTTCCACCGGGCTGAATGCACTGCTGGCACCGCGCTCCCCCAGCCACGCCTGGAGACGACGAGCGAAACCGCAGAAGTGCGGGTACTGACGATCACCGAGGGCGAGCAGGGCATAGTTGAGGTTGTTCAGTGCCCAAGGCTGGCCGAGCACCTTGCGCTCGAAGGCGCGAGCGCTGTCGGGCGCTTCGCCGTCGCCGAATGTACTCACCACGAAGAGCGCGCGATGGGCCTGGCGCAGGTCGTTTTCACCCAGCTCGGCAAGGGCGCGCACCTGAACCGGCTGGCCAGCTGCCTGCAGCTGCTCGGCACTCTGCCAGGCCAACTGTTCGGCAAAGCCACTCTGGCTGGCGAAGCCGATCAGCCAGCCGTCGCCAGTGCCGCTGTTGGCGACGTTGCCACGGGCTGCGCGCACCTGACGTTTCTTGCGGCGGCGGTCGAGGTACAGCAGCCAGCCGGTGACGAAGAACAACGGCATGGTGAGGCTGGCGATGGTGACGATGATGCGCCCCGGCAAGCCGAAGTATTCGCCGACGTGCAAGGCGTAAACACTCTGCAGCAACTGCGCCTTGAATGACTTGTCGGTGTAGCGATCGTGCTTCTTAACTTGGCCGGTGGCCGGGTCAAGGACCAGGGTATTGAAGGCACGTGGGTGCGCGGCGTTGTCGAGCAGGTAGAACAGGTTGGCCGGCTGACCGCCAGCAGGTGGCAGGCGCAGGTTGTAGGTGGACAGGCCTGGGCCTGCGGCCTCCTGGAGGTTGGCCCAGATGGCGTCGTAGTCCACCACCAGCGGTGGCGCATTCCTGTCGACTGTTTGCGGCTCGTGCCGGCCACGGCCTTCACCTCGTTTTTGCTGCTGGCCCGCGGCTGGCGCGTCGGCCAGCAGCTTGTTCAGGCCTTCACGGTACCACTCATAGGACCAGAACAGCCCGGTCAGGGCGAACAGAAGATAGAACAGCAGGCACCAGGTGCCGGCAACGGCGTGCAGGTCCCAGTTGAAGGCGCGGCCTTTCTTGGCCCAGTCGAAGGTCAGCCAGGTGCGCCAGTCCAGCGCTTTACGCGGCCAGCGCAGGTAAAGGCCGGACAGGCAGAAGAACACCAGCATCAGGGTGCAGGCCCCGGTGATTTGCCGGCCAGTATCGCCCATGGCGAGGAAGCGGTGCAGCTTGAGCATGAGGTTGAAGAAGCCTTGCCCGGCCGCTTCGCCCTTGAGTTCGCCGGTGTACGGGTCGGCATAGCGCAGCTCGCCACGGCGTTCACCCGGTGCGGGCATGAAGAAGATCCGTGCAGCGTTGCCTTCGCGCACATCGACCCACAGCATCGAGACTTTGTCGTGTTGCTGGGCTTCGACCCGCTTAACCAGCTCGGCCGGCGGTAGCACGCCTTCGGCGCGTACTTCTACCTTGAGTACATCGGCATTGAATGCGCGCAGCAGTTCTTCCTGGAACGAGTACAGCGCCCCGGTAATGCCCATCAAGGCCAGCACCAGGCCAGCGGTGATGCCAAAGAACCAGTGCAATTGGAACAGCGTCTTCTTCACCACGTCTTTCACCTTGAGTTGCTGCCGCGACCCGCGCGGCGTGCATTATGCCTTGATACGCAAAAGCCCCGCTCACGGGAATGAACGGGGCCGGGTGGGCTGCTTTTCGTGTTGTCTGTGCGGGCCTCTTCGCGGCTAAGGCCGCTCCTGCACCGGCAACGCAGGAGCGGCTTTGGCCGCGAAAGGGCCGGCACAGGCGCAGCCCTTCAACAGATCAACCCAACCCAGACATCAGAAGTGCACGCTGGTGGTCAGCAGTGCCGTCCGCCCGGCCGCCTGGTTGGCGAAGTGGGTGGAGAAGGCCTTGTCGTAGTACACCTCGTTGGTCAGGTTCTGCACGTTCAGTTGCAGGTCGACGTTCTTGGTCAGCTTGTAGGCGGCCATGGCGTCGTAGCGTACGTAGCTGTCGACCATGGTGGTGTTGGCCACGCTGCCGTACACGTCATCCACGTAGAACGCACCACCGCCAACGGTCAGCTTTGGCGTGATCGAGTAGGTGGTCCACAGGCTGGCGCTGTTGTTTGGCGTGTTCGGCAGCTGGTTGCCGTCGTTGGCCTTGCCCACCGGGCCGCCGTCGATCTGGCGAGCCTCCATGTAGGTGTAGCCGGCGAACACCTGCCACTTGTCGGTCAGCTTGCCGCTGGCCGACAGTTCGATACCTTGAACCCGGGTCTCGCCAATGTTCTCGTAGGTATTGGTGTTGACCTGGACCCGGGCGTTTTCCTTCTCGGTGCGGAACAGCGCGGCAGCCAGCGACAGACGCTGGTCAAGCAGGTCCCACTTGGTACCGATCTCGTAGTTGGTGGTTTCTTCCGGCTCCATGTCGCTGCCCAGCAGGTTGCCGTTACGGTCTGGCGTGCCGCCCAGCGGGTTGCCTTCGGTACCTTCGCCAAGCATGGCGCCAGGCGGCGTGGCGGAGGTGGCATAGGACACATAGATGCTGCCGTTTTCGGCCGGCTTCCACACCAGACCCAGCTGGCCGGTGACGAACTCGCTGACATCTTTGCCTTTGGCGGTGGTGGTGCCAGCGGCGTTGTAGGTCTTGTAGTCGGTGTCAAAGTGGTCGTAGCGCAGGCCCATGTTGACCAGCCACTCCGGGGTAAGCTCCAGGGTGTCGAACACGTAGATTGCACGGGTCTTGCTGTTGGTGGTGGTGCCGGCATAGTTGCGCGAGATGGCGCCGTTCCATGGATCATCCGGGTTCGGGTTGCTCAGCGAAGTGCAGTTATAGCCACTGGTGGCGCCGATCATGCCTGGGGTGCAGTTGCTGTTGGCAGACCCGCCTGGCACGGTGTCGGTGTCGACGGTGTAGCTTGAGCGCTCGCTCTCTTCACGGCTCAGTTCTATACCAGTCGAGAAGCTGTTTTTCATGCCGCCAACGTAGAACTCGCCGAACAGATCGGTCTGGTTGGTGGTAGTGGCGGTGTTGCCGACACGGGTGTTGGCGCGGCGCCAGACACTGCCGTTGTTGACGTTGCCCTTGCTGTCGTCGGGCTGGGTCAGGATGTAGTCCTGCATGCTGTTGCCGTGACGCAGGGTGTTCTTGATGGTCAGCGAGTCGGTCAGGTCGTGCTCGACGGCGAAGGTTGCGATATCCACTCGGGTCTTGCGGAAGTCGCGGCCGGTCAGGCCATAGAAGTTGTCACTGTCGCCGCCATCATTCGGCTTGCTCGGGTGTGCCGAGGTGCGCCCGGCGCTGCCGTTGGTCGGGATGGTGTAAGGGATACCCGAATCCGGCAGGTCGTCGCTTTCCAGGTGGTAGTAGTCAAGGTTGACGCGGGTCGGCGTGCCCAGGCCAAAGGCCAGCGACGGGGCGATACCCCAGCGGTCGTAGTTGACCTTGTCGCGGCCGGCGACGTTGCTTTCGTGGGTCATCAGGTTCAGGCGACCGGCAACGGTATCGCTGAACTGGTAGTTGCCATCGAAGGTGTAGCGCTGGGTCTGGTCGCTGCCCCAGGTCCAGGCGCCGTCCAGCGAGTTGCCCAGATGCGCGCGCTTGCTTACCAGGTTGATGGTACCGCCGGCCGCGCCGCGGCCACCGATGGCCGAGTTCGGCCCCTTGGCCACTTCAACAGATTCGATGGCGAAGATTTCGCGGGTTTGGGCGCCAGTGTCACGTACGCCGTCCAGGTAAGTATCGCCCTGGGCGTCGAAGCCGCGGATGAACGGGCGGTCACCTTGTGGGTTGCCGCCTTCGCCAGCGCCGAAAGTAATGCCTGGCACGGTGCGCAGGGCATCCTGCAGGGTCAGGGCGTTGGTGTCCTTGATCACTTGCTGCGGGATCACGGTTATCGAGCGCGGGGTGTCTACCAGCGGCGCGGTGTACTTCTGCGAGGCGGCCTTGTCCACCTTGTAATCGGTGCTGGCTTGTTCAGCCTTGCCGTTGACGCTGGTGGCATCGAGGGTGATGGCGCTGCTGGCGGCCGGATCGGCGGCATAGACCGACGAGGCACTCAGGGCGACACCGATGGCAGACACGATCAGGCGTGGCGAACTCACAGCAGATGGTACGTACTGGCGCATTGCAAAGAACCTTCCCCAAGGTATTGAGGCGGTGGATCTTAATGTAAGCAATTTTGACTAACAATTGAGACTCGTTACCATTCGTGAAGAATTTACAATCTTTACAATTTGTCTTTACGGTTTCATGCCGCTGAAACGTCTTAAGTGGCGAATGGGGCTTGTGTAGCGCAAAAGGGAATCAATATCATTGCGCCTTTACATTTCCTAACGGTGCCGTTGCCATGCTGCTTCACATCCCAGGCCTGTTCGACGCTGATGAACTGGCCCGTATCTGCGAGGCGCTGGAGCGGGCCGACTGGGCCGATGGCAAGGTTACGGCGGGTTATCAGTCGGCCAAGGCCAAGCACAACCTGCAGTTGCCGGAAGGTCATGCGCTGGCCAAGGAAATCGGCAGTGCGCTGATCGACCGCCTGTGGAAAACCCCACGCTTCATGTCGGCAGCCTTGCCGCACAAGGTGTTCCCGCCGTTGATCAACTGCTACCGCGAAGGCGGCAACTTCGGTTTCCATATCGACAACGCCCTGCGCCAGCCCAAGGGCAGCCCGGAGCGGGTGCGTACCGACCTGTCTTCCACGCTGTTCCTCAGTGACCCGCAAAGCTACGACGGCGGTGAGCTGGTGATCCAGGACACCTATGGCGTGCAGCAGGTCAAGCTGGCCGCCGGTGACATGGTGCTGTACCCCGGCACAAGCCTGCACAAGGTCAACCCAGTGACCCGTGGCCAACGCTATGCCGCGTTCTTCTGGACCCAGAGCCTGGTGCGCGATGACAGCCAGCGGACGCTGCTGTTCGAGATGGACAACGCCATCCAGCAACTGACCGCCGATGTGCCGGACCATCCTTCGCTGTTGCAGCTGACGGGCACCTACCATAACTTGCTGCGCCGCTGGGCTGAGGTCTGAGCCGTGTCCTACCTGCTGCGACGTGAGGAAGTAGTGGATGTGGCCGGCTTGCAGGCCATGCTCGAGGAAACCCCTGGCAAGGCCGCCCAGGCGATTCTGGCGGCAGCGGGGCAGGGCGCGGTCGAGGCGCAGTTGCTGCTGGGGCAGATCCTGCTGGATGGGCGTGGCATCCAGCAGGATGCCACGGTTGCCCGGCGTTGGTTCGGTATCGCTGCACAGGGTGGCAGTGCCATGGCGCACAACATGCTCGGGCGTTGCCTGGAGCATGGCTGGGGCGGCGAGGTGAGTTTGGTGCAGGCGGCCGTTCACTACGCCCGTGCGGCCGATTCGGGTTTGGACTGGGGCCTGTATAACCTGGGCAACCTTCTGGCGACCGGGCGTGGGGTGCCGGCCAATCAGGCGCAGGCACTGATGTGCTACGAGAAGGCTGCGCAGCTGGGGCATGCCAAATCGATGAACCTGTATGGGCGTTACCTGGAGCAGGGCATTGCCACGGCACCCAGCCCGGCGCGGGCGGTGCGCTGGTATCGGCGTTCGGCCGAGGCGGGGGATTTTCGTGGGATGTTCAGCCTGGCGCTGGTGCTGGTCGAACGTGGCCAGGTGGCGGAGGCCGCGCCTTGGCTGGAGCGGGCGCGGATCGAGGGCAACATGAACTTCCTGCGCGCTGCACTGGTGACTTTGCAGAAGGCGGGGCCGATGCTCATGGCCTTTGCCGGGCGCTATGCCGAGGAGATCGAACGGCGTGGTGAGTGAGGTTGACTGTGCTGGCCAATTTCCACTGGCCGTTCACCGTTGCCGCCGCCACCGTATTCGCGGGTAAACCCGCGCCTACACACGCATCGTGGGGTTCGGCACAGGCCGTCGTAGGAGCGGGTTCACCCGCGAAAGGGCCGTGCCTGCCAGCCAATTTCCACTGGCCGTTCACCGTTGCCGCCGCCACCGTATTCGCGGGTAAACCCGCGCCTACATACGCATCGGTGGTTGGGCACAGGCCGTCGTAGGAGCGGGTTCACCCGCGAAAGGGCCGGGCCTGCCAGCCAATTTCCACTGGCCGTTCACCGTTGCCGCCGCCACCGTATTCGCGGGTAAACCCGCGCCTACACACGTATCGGTGGTTGGGCGCAGGCCGTTGTACGGTTTACCCACACAGAGGCCAGCACCGACAGCACGCACATGAAAACGGGGCCTTTCGGCCCCGTTGTGCATTACAGGTAGTAAGCCTTCAGCGGCGGGAAGCCGTTGAATTCCACTGCGCTGTAGCTGGTGGTGTAGGCGCCGGTCGACAGCCAGTACAGGCGGTCACCGATGGCCAGGTTCAGCGGCAGCCCGTACTTGTAGTTCTCGTACATGATATCGGCGCTGTCGCAGGTCGGGCCGGCGATGACCACTTCCTCGGCTTCGCCTTTCTTCTCGGTCCAGATCGGGAACTTGATGGCTTCGTCCATGGTTTCGATCAGGCCGGAGAACTTGCCCACGTCGGTGTAGATCCAGCGCTCGACGGCGGTACGCGACTTACGTGCGACCAGCACCACTTCGCTGACCAGGATACCGGCGTTGGCGATCAGCGAACGGCCGGGCTCGAGGATGATTTCCGGCAGTTCGTCACCGAAGTCTTCCTTGAGGAAGCGGATGATTTCTTCGGCGTAGGTTTCCAGGCTGTTGGTACGGGTGATGTAGTTGGCCGGGAAGCCACCACCCATGTTGATCAGCTTCAGTTCGATGCCGTCTTCTTCTTTCAGGCGTTCGAAGATTACCTTGACCTTGGCGATGGCGGCGTCCCACACGCTGATGTCGCGTTGCTGCGAGCCCACGTGGAAGGAGATGCCATAAGGCACCAGGCCCAGGTCGCGTGCGAGGATCAGCAGGTCCATGGCCATGTCGGTCTGGCAGCCGAACTTGCGGGACAGCGGCCAGTCGGCAGTGGTGGAGCCTTCAGTCAGAATACGCACATACACTTTCGAGCCCGGTGCGGCCTTGGCGATGTTGCGCAGGTCGGCTTCCGAGTCGGTGGCGTACAGGCGCACGCCCTTCTCGTAGAAGTAGCGGATGTCCTTGGACTTCTTGATGGTGTTGCCGTAGCTGATGCGGTCGGCGCTGACACCGCGGCCCATCACTTTGTCCAGCTCGTAGATCGAGGCGATGTCGAAGCTCGAACCTTTCTCTTTGAGCAGGTCGATGATTTCCACGGCCGGGTTGGCCTTGACCGCGTAGTAGACCTTGGCAAATTCGAAACCGGCGCGCAGGTCGTCGTACGCCTGGCTGATCATCTGGGTGTCGATGAGTACGAACGGGGTTTCCTGCTTGTCAGCGAACGCCTTCATTTTCTGGAAGGTTTCACGCGCGAAATAGTCTTCGACCTGGATCGACATGCTCAGGGACTCCATGGGCAAACTGAAAGATTAAGTGGCTGCAAACTGAACGTCCTCCGTATCCCCACTTTGGTTCGCCTACTCAGTACTTGAGCCGGATGGATCGTTTCCAGCATGGACGTTCGGCGCGCACTTTAGGGCGTGAAGAATGCAGAATCAACAGGCAATCCGGGCGTGATCGACGTGGATCGACGACCAGCCATTTGAATAACCGACTCGTGTGACCGGCTGATGTTCCCTGCGATCTTTCAAGCGTAAAAAATTGTGGAATGGAGCGTGTTGGGCCCTTCGCGGGCAAGCCCGCTCCTACAGGGGATACGGGTTCCATGTGGGGGCGGGCTTGCCCGCGAAAGGGCCGGAGGTGTTCATATTTATGGCCACATTTTCCTGGTACCCCCGTACAGGAAATCGCCCATAAATTTTTTGTTACCGACTGGCGGATTTGCTGCTTTTGATGCGAAACATTACTATTCGCACCCTTGTCTGCCTCCCTGATGACCCCGACCGTGTCCGGACACAAAGGCTTCCTCGACCATTACCATGAGCTGATCGGCACCTGGACGCGCAAGCTGCGCAGTCGTCAGCAGGCCGAGGACCTCACCCACGATGCCTTTGTCCGGGTACTGGAAACCCCGCGCGAGCAGGTTGAGCAGCCACGCGCCTACCTGCATCAGGCTGCGCGCAACATCGCTGTGGATGGCTTCCGTCGCGAAGACCGCCGCCAGGCCCTGGAGCGGGAAGCCTTCGACGAAGGCGCAACCGGCAGTGGCGACCCGGAAGCCTACGTGCATGCCCTGGAGCTGGCCGACAGCGTCGAGCGGGCCCTGGCCGAGCTGCCACTCAACTGCCGGCAGGTGTTCATCTGGCAGAAGCTCGAAGGCCTGACCCAGGCCGAGATTGCCGAGCGCATGGGGTTGAGCAAGAACATGGTCGAAAAGTATATGATCCGCACGCTTCGGCACCTGCGTGAGCACCTGGATGTGTCGGCATGAAGAGTCAGGAGGCCTTTTCGATGAAACAGCACGGTACCGATGCCGTCCGCGAGCAGGCGGCCGCATGGTTCGCCCGCGTGCAGGATGCGCCTCGGGATGCCGGGCTGCACACGCAGTTGCATGCCTGGTTGGCGAGCGACGAGCACCACCGGGAAGAATATGAGCATCTCTGCCGCGTGTGGCAGGCCGCCGACTTCATTCCACGTCAGCACCTGGAGGCGCTGTGCCAGCCAGACCCGGTGCAGCAGCTGCCACGACGGCGTTTCATGCGCCAGGCGTTGGCCGCCAGTGTCGCGGTAGTGGCGCTGGGCCTGGGCTGGGGCGGCTGGCACCACCTGCAACTGAACCATCAAGGCAGCCTGCAGACGGCCTTCAATGAGCGCCGCCAGGTCGAACTGCCGGATGGCTCGCATCTGGAGCTCAATGGCAACACGCAGTTGCAGGTCGAGTTCAGCGCCGGCCGGCGGCACGTGCGCCTGAACGCCGGTGAAGTGATGTTCAGCGTCGCCCATGACGGTAACCGGCCATTTGTGGTCGACACTGCCCAGGGCAGTGTGATCGTCACAGGTACCCGCTTTGACGTCCGCCTGGACCCAGCCAGCACCCGTGTGGCGGTGGAACAGGGGTCGGTGCGGGTGCAGGGCAAGGGCGACTCGCCGGCGCAACTGACGGCCGGGCAGGGGTCGCATATAGATGCACAGGGCCTGGTCGCCGCACCCTATGCGGTCAACACCGGCGCCATGACCGCATGGCGACAGGGCAAGCTGGTGTTCGACAACGCAACCCTCGCCGAAGTAGTGGCCGAAACCTCGCGCTACCGTCGCCAGCCATTGCGGGTCACCCCTGGGAAAGTCGCCCGGCTGCGCCTGTCCGGTACCTTCAGTACCAACGATACAGACGCTCTGCTGCGGGCCTTGCCGAGCATCCTCCCGGTGGCCATCAAAGCCTATGAAGACGGCTCCAGCGAAATAATCGCCAACTAGATTCAGGTTTTTTTTCACTCGTTCGTCTTCCTCGCCAGCTGCAACTGCCAAGCATTTCCATTTGCACGCGGTTGGCGTTTATTCCGTATTCCAGGATGTTTCGACGACGTGAACAACAACAAACCTCTCCCACGCTTTCGCGCCCTGGCGCTGGCCCTGGCGGTCAGTACTGTGGCCGTTGGCAGCCAGGCCGCAGAGGCCGCTAATGCCCTCCACATCCAGGCCCAGCCGTTGGGTTCGGCGCTGAACCAGCTCGGCCAGCAAACCAGCCTGCAGCTGTTTTTCAGCCCCGAGCTGGTCGCCGGCAAACAGGCCCCGGCGGTATCGGGCAACCTGGCGCCGGTGCAGGCGCTGCAACAGCTGTTGCAAGGCAGCGGGCTCACCTACGAGATGTCCGGGGACACCGTTGTAGTGAAGCCTCTGCCGACTACCCTTGACCTGGGCAGCGGCAGCCTGGAGCTGGCACCCACCGACATCAAGGTGGTCGGTGACTGGCTGGGTGATGCCCAGCAGAGCGTGGTACAGAACCACCCTGGGGCACGCACCGTGGTACGCCGCGAGGCAATGGTGGAGAAGGGCTCAATGAACGTGCGCGACGTGCTGCGCGGCATCCCCGGCGTGCAAGTGCAGGACTCCAACGGGACCGGTGGCAGCGACCTGTCGCTGAACGTGGGCGTACGCGGCCTTACTTCGCGCCTGTCGCCGCGCTCCACGGTACTGATCGATGGCATCCCGGCCGCCTTCGCGCCGTATGGCCAGCCACAGCTGTCGATGGCACCGATTTCTTCTGGCAACCTCGACAGCATCGACGTCGTGCGCGGTGCCGGCTCGGTGCGCTATGGCCCGCAGAACGTGGGCGGCGTGATCAACTTTGTAACCCGGGCGATTCCGGAAAAGGCCTCGGCAGAGCTGTCCACCACCCTGGAGACCTCCCAGCACGGTGGCTGGAAACACACCGAGTCAGCCTTCGTCGGTGGCACGGCCGACAATGGCATGGGCGTGGCGCTGTTGTACACCGGGGTGAATGGCAACGGTTACCGTGAAAGCAACAACGGCAACGACATCGACGACGTAATCCTCAAGACGCATTGGGCGCCAACCGATGTCGATGAGTTCTGGCTCAACTTCCATTATTACGATGGCCGTGCCGACATGCCGGGTGGCATGACCCAGGCCCAATACGACAGCAACCCGTACCAGTCGCTGCGCGATTACGACTACTTCGCGGGCCGGCGCAAGGATGTGTCGTTCAAATGGCAGCGGCAGCTCGACGATGCCACCCAGTTCGAAGTGCTGACCTACTACACCGACAGCTTCCGCGGCAGCACCATCGCCTCGCGGGACATGAAGACGTTGTCGTCGTACCCGCGCAACTACCACACCTTTGCCATCGAACCCCGTGTGTCGCGCATCTTCTTTGCCGGCCCAACCACCCAGGAAGTCAGTGTCGGTTACCGTTACCTGAAGGAAGCGATGCGCGAACAATCGACTCGCCTGGCGCTGATCGACAACGTGCCGACGGTGACCCCGACTTCCGACGGCCACGTGTTCCAGGACCGCAGTGGCGGCACCGAGGCCAGCGCCTACTACATCGACGACAAGATCGACGTGGGCAACTGGACCATCACCCCTGGCGTGCGCTTCGAACACATCAATACCGACTGGCGCGACCGCCCGGTGCTGGACGCCAACAACCGCCCGGTAGCCGAGAAGAAGCGCAGCATCACCAGCAACGAGCCTTTGCCGGCACTGAGCGTGATGTACCACGTTTCCGATGCCTGGAAGGTGTTCGCCAACTACGAGACTTCGTTCGGTAGCCTGCAGTACTTCCAGCTGGGCCAGGGCGGTTCTGGCAACACTACGGCCAATGGCCTGGAACCGGAAAAAGCCAAGACCTACGAAATCGGTACCCGTTATGACAATGGCGGCTTTGCCGGTGAGCTGACGGCGTTCTACATCGACTTCGATGATGAGCTGCAGTACATCAGCAACGACGTGGGCTGGACCAACCTTGGTGCGACCAAGCACCAGGGCATCGAGGCTTCGGTGCGTTATGACCTGGCCGGGCTGGACCCGCGCCTGGACGGGCTGTCGGTGAGCGGTGGCTACACCTATACCCGCGCGACCTATGAAGGGGATATCCCAGGGTTCAAGGGCCGAGACCTGCCGTTCTATTCACGCCAGGTGGCCACTGCCGGGGTGCGTTACGCAGTTAACCGCTGGACCTGGAACCTGGACGCCTATGCCCAATCGAAGCAGCGTGCGCCGGGAACCGGGATCAATGCCGATGGCAGTTTCAATGGCGACTACATCACCGAGCCGAGTGCTGACGGGCAGTATGGCGATATTCCGGGTTATGTGACCTGGCATGCCCGCGGTGGGTACGAATTCGGGCCTGAACTGTCCAACCTGAAGCTGGCGGCGGGGGTGAAGAACCTGTTCGACAAGCAGTACTTCACCCGCTCCAGTGACAACAATGCCGGCCTTTACGTGGGTGAGCCGCGGACCTTCTACGTGCAGGCCAGTGTTGGGTTTTGATCGAGATTGCCGGGGCCGCTTTGCGGCCCTTCGCTCGCTCCTACACATTGATCGGTGGTGGACATACATCGGGCATTGAACACAGGCCGTTGTAGGAGCGGGTTTACCCGCGAAGGGGCGCAAAGCGCCCCCGACGATTACGAAACCACCGCCTCGGCCGGCGAAACGATACTGCTCTTCGCCCCCCGCGATCTCCCCGAGCTCAGGTACGCGGCAATCGACTCCTGCGTCACCTCGCCCAAGAACACCTGCTCGGCATCCAACACTGGCAACCACGCGCGGTTGAACTCGTACATGCGCGACAACAGGATGCGCAAATGCTCATCGTACGAGGCCGTGGCATTGAACGGCCGCAGGAAATCGCCACACGTCCCTTGCTGGCGGTGCATGTCGCGCCGGCGCACATAGCCCAAGGCCTTGTTTTGCGCATCGGTCACCACCACGTAGCGGCGGTCGTGCTCATCCAGCAGCTCCAGCGTGTCGCCCACCGGCGTTTCCGGGCTCACCGACGGCGCGTTGTCCGCTGCATCCTCGGCACGCACCAGCAACAGGCGTTTGAGGGTGCTGTCCTGGCCCACAAAGTTGCTGACGAAATCATCCGCCGGGTGCGCCAGCAGGGTATCCGGGTGATCCAGCTGCAACAGCTTGCCGGCACGGAAGATGGCAATCTTGTCGCCCAGCTTGATCGCTTCGTCGATGTCGTGGCTGACCATGATCACGGTCTTGTTCAGCGCCCGCTGCATTTCGAAGAACTCGTTCTGGATCATTTCGCGGTTGATCGGGTCGACCGCGCCGAACGGTTCATCCATCAACAGCACGGGTGCATCTGCTGCCAGGGCGCGAATCACGCCGATACGCTGTTGCTGGCCACCAGACAGCTCGCGCGGGTAGCGTTGCAGGTACTGCTTGGGTTCGAGCTTGATCATGTGCATCAGCTCGCGAGCCCGCTCGTGGCATTTCTGCTTGTCCCAGCCAAGCAGGCGCGGGACCACGGTAATGTTCTCCTCGATGGTCATGTTGGGGAACAGACCGATCTGCTGGATCACATAGCCGATGTGACGGCGCAGGGTGACTTCGTCCAGGCCGGTGGTGTCTTCGCCATTGATGAACACCTGGCCCGAGGTGGGCGTGATCAGGCGGTTGATCATTTTCAGCGTGGTGCTCTTGCCGCAGCCCGACGGGCCGAGGAACACGCAGATTTCCCCTTCATTGACGGTGAGGCTTACCGAGTCGACGGCTTTGACGTCCTTGCCGTTGACGTTGAAGGTTTTGCTGAGGTTCTTCAGTTCGATCATGAGCGCAGTCCTTCTGGAGTCAGGGCACGTTGCAGGGTTTGCAGCAGCAGGTCGGCGATGATCGCCAGCAGGCTGACCAGTACGGCGCCGACCAGCAGCATCGACATGTCGCTGCGGCTGATGGAAGTCAGGATCAGCACGCCGAGGCCGCCGGCGCCGATGGTGGCGGCAATGGTCATCACACCGATGTTCATCACCACGGCGGTGCGCACGCCGGCGAGGATCACCGGTACGGCGATGGGCAGCTCGACCATGCGCAGGCGCTGGCCGAAGGTCATGCCGATGCCACGCGCGGCTTCACGGATACCGGGCTCGACATTGGTCAGGGCCAGGTAGGTGTTGCGCATGATTGGCAGCAGCGAATAAAGAAACACGGCAGTGATCGCCGGCAAGGGGCCCAGCCCCTGGCCGAACTTGGAGTAGAACGGCAGCAGCAGGCCGAACAACGCAATCGAGGGGATGGTCAGCAGCACTGTGGCGCTGGCCTGCAGCGGGCCGGCCACCGCCGGGAAGCGGGTCATCAGGATGCCCAGCGGCACGCCAACGAGGATCGCCAGGCCGACGGCGATGCCGACCAGCATGATGTGCTGCCAGGTCAGTTGCAGCACCTGGGCCCAGTCGAGGTGGGCGAACGTGTCGAGCAGACTCATGGCTGTACCTCCTTGGGGGGATGCTCTCGCAGGAATGCGGCGGCCACAGCGGTCGGGTTCTGGTGGTCTACGTCAACCTTGGCATTGAGCTGGCGCATGGTCTCGTCATCGAGCTGCTCGGCCAGTGGCTTGAGCAGGGCGACCAGTTGCGGGTTGGCGTCGAGCACGGCCTTGCGCACCACCGGGGCGGCGGTGTAGTCGGGGAAGTAGTGCTTGTCATCTTCGAGCAGCTTGAGGTTGAACGCGCTCAGGCGACCGTCGGTGGTGTAGACCAGGCCTGCGAACACCTGGTTGTTGTGCATGGCCGTGTAGACCAGGCCCGCGTCCATCTGGCGGATGTTGGCGCGGCCGACCTGCAGGTCGTACATTTCCTTGAGCCCGACCAGGCCGTCGGGGCGGTTGGCGAACTCGGTGTCCAGAGCCACCAGGTGATTACGCTTGCGCTCGTCGCGCAGCACCTGGTTGAGGTCGCTGATCGAGTTGATCTGCGGGTAGGCCTCGGCGACCTGCTTCGGCAAGCCGAGGGCATAGGTGTTGCTGAATTTCGACGGGGTCAGCCAGATCAGGTCTTTTTTGGCATCCAGCTCCTTGACCTTGGCGTAGGTGGCCTCGGCGCTGGGCATACGCTCATCGATGTGGTTGTAGGACACCAGCGACACCCCGGTGTATTCCCACATCAGGTCGAGCTGGCCGGTTTCCTGGGCCTGGCGAGCGATGCTGCTGCCAAGGCCGGTGGTGACGCGTACGTCAAAGCCGTTGGCGCGCAGGTACTGCGCGGTGATTTCGGCGAGCACGGTCTGTTCGGTGAACACCCGCGCGCCGATGCGCACCAGGGGTTTTTCCGCTGCCTGGGCAACTCCTGCGAACAGCAGGGCCGCGCCCAGCAGCAAGGCGATTCTCTTCTTCATACGTTTCCTATCCTTATTGGGCCAGGCCACGTTCCAGCCAGCGCCTGCTGGAGAAACTCACCGCCGCGTCCAGCACCAGTGCCAGCAGCGCGGTGCAGGCGGCACCCAGCAGCAGCTGCGGCTGGTTGTTCAGGGCGATGCCGGGGAAGATCAGGCTGCCCAGGCTGTTGGCGCCGATCAGGAATGCCAGCGGTGCGGTGCCCACGTTCAGCGCCAGGGCCACGCGTACGCCGCCGACGATGATCGGCACGGCGTTGGGCAGTTCCACCTGCCAGAGTTGCTGGCGCGGGGTCATGCCGATGCCGGTAGCGGCTTCCTTGAGCGAGGCGGGGACGTTTTTCAGGCCTTCGTAGGTGTTGCGCACGATGGGCAGGAGGGACGCGAGGAACAGTGCGAAGATCGCAGGCCCGGCGCCGATGCCCAGGATACTCAGGGCGATGGCCAGAACGGCCAGAGGGGGGATGGTGTTGCCAACGTTGAAGAACTGCATGAAACGCTCGGCTTTGTCGACCCGGTGCGGTCGACTTAACGCAATGCCAGCGGGGATGCCCACGGCCAGCGCCGCCACCATCGAAGCCAGCACCAATACCAGGTGCGCTTGCAGGTAGAACCCAAGATCGTCGCGATAACGCGCGATCGTGTCGATGCCGATCCAGTGGACCAGCAGGGCCAGGATGACGAGCACGGCGGCCCATCCCAACAGCCCCTTTCCGTAGCGTTTAGCCACAGGCGGACTCCTTGTGTTGTCGGCGAGCACACTTCTTGGAAGCCGGCCAATCCTGGCGGCGGGTGGTGTGTTCGCGAGTAGCAGCGAGATGCAAGCCGAAGGCTGCGATCAGGCCATGAGCCGAACCCCGTCGGGCCCGAAAATGCTGATGAAACCAGTCCCCAACCGAAGCGGGTTGCAGGGGAGTGGACGTCTCCGTGGGCGTAAAGGTTCCCATCTGAGGCGGCATTTGGCCAGCGTTAATCGCTGGGTGGCAGGATTTTTGGCGAGAAAAAACAGCGACTTAATGCGCTGCAGGCGTTGAAATAACTGCGCTTTGGGCATTTGTCGTGATAAATCGATTGCCTGTTGGATTTCTTTGTCTGTGCCGGCCTCTTCGCGGGTAAACCCGCTCCTACAGTGACTGCACCGCATCCGAACCCTGTGTCGTACCTGTAGGCGCGGGTTTACCCGCGACGAGGCCGGCACAGGCGCCATTCATTCGGCAGATTTTGGTCCAGGCCCAACTTCAGGTATGATACTGCCCCTTTCAAATCCCCCAGTCAGGCGATTTCCCATGACCAACCAGGCCGCCGAAGTCGCGAAGCGCCGCACTTTCGCAATCATTTCCCACCCCGACGCCGGTAAGACCACCATCACCGAGAAGCTGCTGCTGATGGGCAAGGCCATTGCCGTCGCCGGTACCGTGAAGTCGCGCAAGTCCGACCGCCATGCCACCTCCGACTGGATGGAAATGGAGAAGCAGCGCGGCATCTCCATCACCACCTCGGTGATGCAGTTCCCGTACCGCGAGCACATGATCAACCTGCTCGACACCCCCGGCCACGAAGACTTCTCGGAAGACACCTACCGCACCCTGACCGCGGTGGACTCGGCGCTGATGGTGCTCGACGGCGGTAAAGGTGTAGAGCCGCGTACCATCGCCCTGATGGACGTGTGCCGCCTGCGCGACACGCCCATCGTCAGCTTCATCAACAAACTCGACCGAGACATCCGCGACCCGATCGAACTGCTCGACGAGATCGAAGCCGTTTTGAAGATCAAGGCCGCGCCAATCACCTGGCCGATCGGTTGCTACCGCGACTTCAAGGGCGTGTACCACCTGACCGGTGACTACATCGTGGTGTACACCCCGGGCCACGGCCACGAGCGCACCGAAGCCAAGATCATCCAGAAGCTGGACTCGGACGAAGCCCGCGCGCACCTGGGCGACCAGTACGATTCGTTCGTCGAGCAACTGGAGCTGGTGCAGGGCGCTTGCCACGAGTTCAACCAGGAAGAGTTCATCAACGGTCAGCTGACCCCGGTGTTCTTCGGTACTGCACTGGGCAACTTCGGTGTCGACCACGTGCTCGACGCCGTGGTCGACTGGGCGCCGCGCCCGCTTGGCCGTGTGGCCCACGAGCGCACCGTGGAGCCTGTGGAAGAGAAGTTCACCGGCTTCGTGTTCAAGATCCAGGCGAACATGGACCCGAAACACCGCGACCGTATCGCCTTCATGCGCATCTGCTCGGGCAAGTACGAGAAGGGCATGAAAATGCGCCACGTGCGCTTGAACAAAGACCTGCGTATCGGCGATGCGTTGACGTTCTTCTCCTCCGAGCGTGAGCAACTGGAAGAAGCCTTTGCCGGTGACATCATCGGCCTGCACAACCACGGCACCATCCAGATTGGCGACACCTTCACCGAAGGCGAGGCGCTGGGCTTCACCGGTATCCCGCACTTCGCGCCGGAGCTGTTCCGCCGCGTCCGCCTGAAAGACCCGCTGAAATCCAAGCAACTGCGTCAAGGCCTGCAGCAGCTGGCCGAAGAAGGTGCTACTCAGGTGTTCTTCCCTGAGCGCAGCAACGACATCATCTTGGGTGCGGTCGGTGTGCTGCAGTTCGACGTGGTCGCCAGCCGCCTGAAGGAAGAGTACAAGGTCGAGTGCGCCTACGAGCCTATCACCGTCTGGTCGGCGCGCTGGATCAGCTGCGATGACAAGAAGAAGCTCGAGGAATTCCAGACCAAGGCCATGGAAAACCTGGCCATCGACGGCGGCGGTCACCTGACCTACCTGGCGCCGACCCGGGTCAACCTGGCGCTGATGGAAGAGCGCTGGCCGGACATCAAGTTCCGCGCTACCCGCGAGCACCATTAAGGCCTGAAATCGGGGCTGCTTTGCAGCCCTTCGCGGGCACGCCCGCTCCCACAGGGAATCACCAGACCTGGAGGTCATGTGATACCTGTGGGAGCGGGCGTGCCCGCGAAGGGCCGCTAGGCGGCCCCATTTCAATTTCCGGCTTTGATACTGGTCCAGATTCGCGTACGAATACGGTCGATCTTCGCCGGCATCGCCTCCAGCGCATACAGCTTGCCCATCACCTCGTCGCTCGGGTAAATCATCGTATTGCCCTTCATCGCCGGGTCTACCAGCCCGTCTGCCTTGAGGTTGCCGTTCGCGTATTGCACATGGTTGCTGATGTTGGCCATCACCTCCGGCTGCAGCAGGTAGTTCATGTAGGCATATCCGGCCTTTTCATCCGGCGCATCGACGGGCATGGCGACCATGTCGAACCACATTGGCGCGCCCTCCTTGGGTATCGAATAGCCCACCTTCACGCCATTGTTCGCCTCATCGGCGCGGTTCTTCGCCTGCAGCACATCCCCCGAGAACCCCACCACCACGCAGATATCGCCGTTGGCCAGGTCGCCCGTGTACTTGGACGAGTGGAAATAGCTGATGTAAGGCCGCACCTTCATCAGCAGGTCCTTGGCCTTCTCGTAGTCCTTGGGATCTTGGCTGTGATGGGGCAAGCCCAGGTAGTGCAGGGCGATCGGCAGCAGTTCGGGGCCATTGTCCAGCACCGCGACCCCACAGCTTTTCAGCTTGCTCATGTACTCGGGCTTGAAGATCAGGTCCCAGGAGTCCACGGGCGCGTTGTCGCCGAGCACCGCCTTGACCTTGTCGATGTTGTAGCCAATACCGGTACTGCCCCACAGGTACGGGAAGCCGTACTGGTTGCCCGGGTCGTTCACCTCCAGCGCCTTGAGCAGCACCGGGTTGAGGTTGTGCCAGTTAGGTAGCTGGGATTTGTCCAGGCGCTTCAAGGCCTTGCCCTGGATCTGCCGGGCCATGAAATGGTTGGAGGGGAACACCACGTCGTAGCCGGAATTGCCGGTCATCAACTTGCCATCGAGGGTTTCATTGCTGTCGTACACGTCATAGGTCGGGACGATGCCGCTGGCTTGCTGGAAGTTCTTCAACGTGTCGGGGGCCACGTAGCTGGACCAGTTGTAGATCTTCACCGTTTCAGCGGCGCTGGCCACGCTGGCGGCCAGCATCAGGGGGGCGAGGAGGAAGGTGCGCATGTCGGGTTTACCTTGCTTTGTCTGTTGTTATCGAAGGCAGGCGATCAGCGGATCAGAAAACAAGCACGTAGGTCTTGCGCACGGTCTCCTGGATGTCCCAGGTGCCGGTGCTGTTGGCCGGTAGCATCAATGCGTCTCCGGCTTCTATGACCAGGGGCTCGCCACCGTCGGGGGTGAACGTGCAGCGGCCCTTGATGAAATGGCAGAACTCCTGTTGCACGATCTGCCGCCGCCAGCGCCCTGGGGTGCATTCCCAGATGCCGGTTTCAACGCCATCGCTGCGCTCCACGCAGGTGACTGACGTGACTGCCACGGGTTCGCCGAGCGGTACCGCGACCGGGTTGGAGCTGTCGAGCACGGCAAATTCGGTGTTCTTGAACTGGGTGATGCTCATGACCGGTGGATCCTGTACGAGTGATAAGGGAAGTCAGTGCATGAAGCCTTCCATGAAGTCCGCAACCGAGATGGCCAGGCGCCGCCTCCACGGCGCGCTGGCGGGGTTGGCGAGGGTCCGGTCCTCGTGGACGAAGCTCTGGATGATCGCGTTGTAGCCCAGCCAGCGGCAGGGCTCGGGAGGCCAGCTGGCCAGGCTCGATAGCGGGCGGTTGTCGAGCACCCAGGGTTGCGCCGTCAGTTCGTTGCGCTGGTTGAGGATCAGCGCCGCCAGGGTGCGCCCACCCAGGTTGGTAGCCCCCACGCCTTCGCCGCCGTAGCCGCCGGCAAGGGCGATGCCGCGCTGGCGGTCGCAAAGCATGTGTGGGCGGAAGCGTCGCGCCATGCCGAGGTTGCCGCCCCAGGTATGAGTGATGCGTACCTGTTTGAGCTGCGGGAACAGTTCGCCGAACAGGTAGCGGCGCAGTTCGACTTCGTGTTCGTCGAGGTTGAAGTTCTCGCGCAGACGCCCACCGAAGCGGTAGCCACCGCGAGCACCGAAGACCAGGCGGTTGTCGGCGGTGCGCTGGCCGTAGGTGACCTGGCGGCTGCTTTCACTGAAGGCTTGGCCCTTGCTCAGGCCAATTTGCTCCCAGGTGGCCTCTGGCAGCGGCTCGGTGGCCACCAGCAGGCTCTGTACTGGCAATTGGTGTTTGCCCAATGGCGGCAGGCTGGCGGCGTAACCCTCCACGGCAGGCACCATCCACTGGCAGCGAATCTGTGCCAGCGGGGTACGCACCTCGCTCGGCTGCCAGTCGATGGCCGGGGTGTTTTCGTAGATCGATACGCCCAGCGCCTCCACTGCCCGGGCAAGGCCGCGCACCAGCTTGGCTGGCTGGATGGTCGCCGTGTGCGGGCTGTAGATGGCTCCAAACGCATTGCTGACCCGCAGCTGGCTCCCCAACTGCTCGGGGCTCAGCCAGCGGTAGTCGTCCTCGGTCATGCCTTGGCGATACAAGTCGTCGAGGTAGGCGCGCAGGCTGCGTTCCTGCTCCGGGTAGCGCGCCGCGCAATAAAGGACGCCGCCTTTGCGGTAGTCGCAGTCGATGCCTTCGCTTTGCAGCACGCGATGCACTTCATCCGGGATGCCGTGCAGCAGGTCGATGCTGGCGCGGCGCTGTTGCGGCGAGAGGGTGCCGAGCAGGCGGTCTTCGCCGAGCAGGTTGCCCATCAGCCAGCCCCCATTACGGCCGGAGGCGCCGAAGCCAGCGATTTGGGCTTCGATCACCGCAATGTTCAGCTGGGGGGCCTGGCGCTTGAGGTAGTACGCGGTCCAAAGGCCGGTATAGCCGGCACCGATGATGCACACGTCAACGTCGAGGTCATTGCGCAGTGCCGGGCGCGCGCACAGCGGCTCGTCGAGCTGGTCCATCCACAGGCTGAGCGTGCGCAGGGGTTGCATCGGGTTCGGCTCCACATCCGTCAAGGTCTGTGGGCGATGCTAGTGGTGTCAGTGGGCGGCTGTCTTACGTGCGTGCACGCAGGGAAATTTGCTTCAGGTAGGCCTTGGGCGTGAGCCCGGTGTGCTCACGGAAACACTTGTAGAACGCCGACAGCGAGTTGAAGCCGGCACTGAAGGCCAGCTCGTCGATCGTCGCCTCGACGCTGTCGTCGCCGAGGCTGGCCATCAGGTGCTGCAGGCGTGCCTGGTTGACGTAGCGATAGAAGCTTTGCCCCAGCACCTGGTTGAGCAGGTAGGAAATCTGGTTGCGGCTGTAGCCGCTGGCGTCGGCGACCTGTTGCAGGTCGAGCTCCGGGTCGAGGTAGGGGCGTTGACGCTGGAAGTAATGCTCCAGGTCCTGGGCCATGGTCGACAACTGCCGGGGCGACAGGCCCAGGCGGCTGGTGGCGGGGCGCGGACCGCTGTTGGCGTGGCCTGTGCCGTTCCGGCGGACCAGCGTGGCGTATTCGTTGACCCGCCAGATCAGCCCGTCCCTTACGGTGATCGCCTCGCTGGACTGGAACGCAACCAGGCCGTCGCCGCCCTGCACCGTGACCTGATACTGGATGAATGCGGTGCAGCCATCGACGCGGATGCGGTCGCTGTGGACGATGTCCTCGCCAGCTTCATGGGGCAGGCAAGCGCGTACGTAATCGCGCAGTTCCTGATAGCCGAGCACGCGGTTCTGAAAGAAGTCGTGGTACTGGATATCGGGGTGGTACAGCGCCATGACACCGTCGAGGTCGCGATGCTTCCAGCAGAGGTGGTAGCGCAGCACGATTTCGGCGGTAAGCGGGGTTTGCTCGGGGCCGTCGGGGAGGGTGGTGGCGATCATGGGTGGATAGTGCATTGCAGAACACCCAGGTGCAAGGGCGTGGATCCTGCATATTGCACGGTTTGCTCAGGCGGCTTGGAGGGTAAGCCTTTGATTCTTATGAATGTAGTTTTTTGATACAACTGGCATGGCGGCTGCACCTTTCTTGTCACCATCGAACAAGGAGAAAGGCCATGCGCTCGATACTGCTTTGGATGATTGGGGTGCCGATTCCGGTGATCATTCTTATCTGGTTCTTTATGCATTGAGATTTTGGGGGCCGCTCTTTGCGGCCCTTTTGCTGCAACTCTTCGCTACAAAAGGCGTGTGCAAGGCAGGCAATGCGCTGGGAAAAGCCCTCAGTTATCTGGCCAGCAACTGGAACAAGCTCTACTGATTAATCTCATCTTCGCATTCGGAGCGCGTCCATTGAACAGGTAAAATTCCCTGAATTTGCGGTTGAACACCGCGGTCAGCTGGCCGTGTTCGTCGTAGCGGTACTGGGTAAGCGTTTCCATCGCTTCGGTGCACCCCTGTAAACGTCATGCGGATCTTATTTTTTATTAACAAATTCAAAAGAAAATGATTTAAGTTCCTCCATTTTTTTCGAGCAAGGCTGATGCCTTTAGTTGCTCGCCCATCTCCCTGCTGTTAAATAGTACTTTCTTCAAGTCAAAAAACTCAAATTACTTTAGAGGCTAAATAGTAAGTCTTACCGAATCTGTAAGTTCATTACTAAACTTTCTGGAAGGCGAGAACGCTAAGCAGATCACTCCGCTCTCGACCTTGTAACTCATATAATGGCTACCTGTTTCGAGACTAATAAACTCGCCTTGAACTGCATTCGAGTCATCAGGCTCCAGCCCCCCTCCGGAAGTATCTTCCCCTGCGCCTATGAACACGCGTCCAGAAGGCATTTTCAAGTAAATTCCTCCGCTAGGATCTGATAAGTTTTCTTCAATTTTTACTTGATACCTACCATCCTCACCTAAATTTAAAAAAGCGATATTACCCTTATTCATCTCAGAAATTTCATCGCTTTGAATACTCCACCAATCAAATGTATCACTCATTCGATGACGTATTGCCTGCAAATCAAATATCGCTAAAGTTGCCGTGTCTGTAACCACAGAAAACTCGATGCTCATGAATCATTCTCATATTATTTTGCTAATTATATCGCCCGGTGCTAACCCTTGAATACGTAACTAGCAAATTTCAAAACATCCGATACATAAGCATTACAATAGTCCGTCGAGCAGCGAAATATCGTAGACCTTGTCCTTTACAATTTTCTTTGAAGTCATCGCTTCTTTTATTTTAACTTCATTCCCAGCCACGCCACCCAACTTAGCAGCACAATGTATCAAGACAGCAGGATATGAGTATTCATCCGGAGACAAAACAACATCACTTATAGTTCTATCAGCTGGCACGATAGCGGCTAACATTTTGGGAACATAGAATTCCTCCAGAACCAACCGAATATGACTACAGACTTCATCTGCCAAAGCAGGAGGCGGTGTTTTTATAGCCCCCCCAAAATCTCCACTAAACTGTTTACTTTGCTCACCTGACGAAATGAACGAAAAACACCCATCATTAAATAAATTACTTCTGTAAGGAGGTGTGAATTTTGACGCGCACTCAAAAAGCTCCCCCCCGGAAACCATCCCGGCAAGCACATAAGAATCTACGCGCGCGATATGATCCAAGAAAAGTTCACCCACATTTTTTTTATTATGCTTAAACTTTAATTTATTTTTTGTAGCCACCACGCCATCAAATTTTGACGCAACGATCTTTAACTCTTTAAGCAAGGCAGCCTCAAAATACAACCGATCCTCTGAACTCATAATTCACCCATATTTAAGGACATTGAATAGTGCATCATGCACGGCTCCTTTACCACCAAGCAATTTGCCGCGCGCACTTTTAGTATCAACTTTCAGCTTAGCCGCAGTACCACTAGATGGCTTAATGGTGCCTCCCCCAAGGTGCTGCGTAGTATTTGCAGGGTTGCTCATGTCAAATACATCTGCGGCTTTTTGGTTTTTGGTAAGCGAGCCTGCGCCATGTTTTACCTCAAACACATGCAAACTCCCCTGAGCATCTCTAGCAACAAAATCCGCTCTAATCCTACTTCCATTAACCTTCATGGTAACTTCTTCGGCAACTATCTTAAAGCCGTTACGCTCTAAGTCGTGCATCGCCTTTGATCGTCCCTTGTCACCACTTGCGGCGCTTTTGCACAAGCCTAATGGATCAATCCAGGTCAACGTATTTGGTGCGTACTCATAAAGATTATACCCGCCTTGAAGGCTTATCGGATCCTGCGTAATAAATCGCCCTATCTCAGGATCAAAGTATCTGAATAGACTATAATGCAGTCCTATTTCGGGATCAAAGTATTGGCCCTGGAACCGAAGGTTCTGCTCGACCTCACCGATAACAAGTTGCTCTAACGCTCCCCACGAACGATATGTCGCCTGCCAGACAATCTCACCCTCGCTATCGGTCAGCTCCAGCGGGGTTCCAATCTGGTCCGTATGGAAGTAATAGACTTTCTGCCCTTCTCCTTCAACTTGATCGACCCGCGCCAATGGCGCATAGCTACCCGGCTCGTACAGGTACAGGATGTTCTGCCCAGGCGTTTCCTCCCACAGCATCCTCAGCCCCTGCCAGAGGAAGCGCTTCTGCTCGGCTTCGCCATTGATTTCAGCCTGTTTGGCCACCCGCCTTCCCAGGCTGTCATACCGGTACTGCCCGGTGCTCTCCAGTCTGTCACCGACATACGTTTCAGCTTTAACCAGCCGGTTCTCACAGTCATAGGCGAAGTGCTGCAGCTTGCTGTGCCCCGAGCGTTTCTCGACCAGATTGCCCCACGGGTCGTAGCGATACTCCTGATCCCGCCACTGTTTGATCCGA
>NZ_JBJJLR010000023.1:0-80592 GCF_046230975.1 Pseudomonas sp. KCJK9058 | reverse complement strand
ACAGCAACGGTGAACGGCGGGTGGTGATTGGCCAGCAGACCCGGCCTCTTCGCGGGTAAACCCGCTCCTACGGGGATCTTCACAGTTTCAACAACTGCGCAGTCCTGTGAGAGCGGCTTCAACCGCGAAAGGGCCGTACAGGCTTACGCCGGTGCCGAAGTCCGAATCAGGTGGTCAAAGGCCGCGAGCGACGCCTTGGCCCCCTCACCCACCGCAATGACGATCTGCTTGTACGGCACGGTAGTCACGTCACCTGCTGCAAACACACCCGGGATGCTGGTCTGGCCCTTGGCGTCGACAATGATTTCGCCACGCGGCGACAGCTCGACGGTGCCCTTCAGCCAGTCAGTGTTGGGCAACAGGCCAATCTGCACGAAGATGCCTTCCAGTGCCACTTCGTGCTGTTCATCCGTGGTGCGGTCCTTGTAGCGCAGACCGGTGACCTTCTCGCCATTGCCCAGCACCTCGGTGGTCAGCGCGCTGGTGATCACGTTGACGTTCGGCAGGCTGCGCAGCTTGCGTTGCAACACCGCATCGGCCCGCAACTGGCTGTCGAACTCGATCAGCGTCACCTGGGCGACGATACCGGCCAGGTCGATGGCCGCTTCCACACCCGAGTTGCCGCCGCCAATCACCGCCACGCGTTTGCCCTTGAACAGCGGGCCGTCACAGTGCGGGCAGTAGGCCACGCCGCGGCCACGGTACTCTTGCTCACCCGGCACGTTCATTTCGCGCCAGCGGGCGCCGGTGGCCAGGATCACGGTCTTGGCCTTCAGCGAAGCGCCCCCCGCCAGGCGCACTTCGTGCAGACCGCCCTCGGCGGCCGGAATCAGCGCTTCACCGCGCTGCAGGTTCATGATGTCGACGTCGTACTGTTTGACGTGCTCTTCCAGCGCCGTGGCCAGCTTCGGCCCTTCGGTTTCCTGCACCGAGATGAAGTTCTCGATGGCCAGAGTGTCCAGCACCTGGCCGCCGAAGCGCTCGGCTGCAACACCGGTGCGGATGCCCTTGCGGGCAGCGTAGATGGCAGCAGCGGCGCCAGCGGGGCCACCGCCGACAACCAGCACGTCAAAGGCTTCCTTGGCGTTGATCTTCTCGGCCTGGCGGGCGCCAGCGTTGGTGTCGATCTTGCCAATGATTTCTTCCAGGCCCATACGGCCCTGACCAAACACTTCACCGTTGAGGTAGATACTCGGAACCGCCATGATCTTGCGCGATTCCACTTCGTCCTGGAACAGCGCACCGTCGATGGCAACATGGCGCACGTTGGGGTTGAGTACCGCCATCAGGTTCAGTGCCTGGACGACGTCCGGGCAGTTCTGGCACGACAGCGAGAAGTAGGTTTCGAAGTTGAATTCACCTTCCAGGGCCTGGATCTGCTCGATCACTTCGGCACTGGCCTTTGACGGGTGGCCACCCACTTGCAGCAGTGCCAGCACCAGCGATGTGAACTCGTGGCCCATGGGAATGCCGGCGAAGCGCAGGCTGATATCGGCACCCGGGCGGTTCAGCGAGAACGAAGGGCGACGGGCATCAGTACCGTCCACGCTGAAGGTAATGAGGTTCGACAGGCTGGCAATCTCTACCAGCAGGTCGTGCAATTCGCGGGACTTCGCGCCGTCGTCGAGGGAAGCAACGATCTCGATCGGCTGGGTGACCCGCTCCAGGTAGGTTTTCAGTTGCGATTTAAGCGTGGCGTCCAACATACGGGCGATTCCTTTTTCAAAACTCGGATACAAAAACGCCCAGGCGAGGTCGCCCGGGCGCTTGACGGGGCGGTAGGTACTTCAGCTTTGGCGGCTGCTTACCGCCCGCGTTATGGGCATGACCTTAGATCTTGCCTACGAGGTCCAGCGACGGCGCCAGAGTGGCTTCGCCTTCTTTCCACTTGGCCGGGCACACTTCGCCTGGGTGAGCGGCAACGTACTGAGCAGCCTTGACCTTACGCAGCAGTTCAGCAGCATCACGGCCTACACCACCGTCGTTCAGCTCGACGATCTTGATCTGGCCTTCCGGGTTGATCACGAAGGTACCGCGGTCGGCCAGGCCGGCTTCTTCGATCAGCACGTCGAAGTTGCGCGAAATGACGTGAGTCGGGTCACCGATCAGCGGGTATTCGATCTTGCCGATGGTGTCCGAAGTGTCGTGCCAGGCTTTGTGAGTGAAGTGGGTGTCGGTGGAAACACCGTAGATTTCCACGCCCAGTTTCTGGAACTCGGCGTAGTTGTCAGCAAGGTCACCCAGCTCGGTCGGGCAAACGAAGGTGAAGTCGGCCGGGTAGAAGAACACGACAGACCACTTGCCTTTCAGATCGGCTTCGCTGACCTGAACGAACTCGCCTTTGTGGTAGGCGGTGGCGTTGAAAGGTTTGACCTGGCTGTTGATGATTGGCATGAGAGACACTCCTTCATGGGGTTGGAATCAGTTGATGGATAGAATCCTAACTAATCATCCCGCTGAAGGCTCATTGGCAAAGCTCATGCTTTCGATTGGTTTTGGCTATAACCGAGGTTACTTAATAGAAGGGAACGGGCTGAGCAAAGGATTGCGGTCCTGAGCGCTGCACTGGCAAAGAAATGTAACAGCTCCCCATTCGGCATCACGGGCAAACGGGTCTAGGCTCAAGCCCATGTGATACCGGGCCCCTCTGACGGCTGCCAAGCCGCCATGTCGGATCACTGTTGCCTTGCAACGTCGACATTCAAGGAGGGGCTCATGACAGCTCTGCAAGCATTCCTCACAACACCTGTCCTCGGTACCAGCGCCTGGTTGTGGCTGGTGTTCATGGCCATCGTCATCGGTTTGTTGGTACTCGACCTGGGCGTGCTGCACCGCCACGACCGGGAAATTGAAATGCGCGAGAGCCTGCTGCTGTATTCAGGCTATTTCAGTGTCGGTGTGCTGTTCGGCGCGGGGGTCTGGTACCAGTTGGGCGCGCAGTCGGCACTGGAGTTCTACACCGGTTTTTTGGTCGAGCAATCGCTGTCCATGGACAACGTGTTCGTCATGGCGATGATCTTCAGCTACTTCGCCATCCCCCGCCGCTACCAGCACCGCGTGCTGTTCTGGGGCATCCTGGGCGTGGTGTTCCTGCGGGCCATCATGATCGGCGTGGGCGCGGCGCTGGTACAGAACTTTGCCTGGGTGCTTTACATCTTCGGTGCCTTCCTGCTGTTTACCGGGGTGAAAATGGCGCTGTCGAAGGAAGACAGCCGCCCAGACCTGGCCAACAACCCGATCCTCAAGTTCGTGCGCCGGCACATGCGGGTTACCGACCAGATCCATGGCTCGCACTTCTTTGTACGCCACACCCCGGCCGGGCACAGCAAGGCGCTGCGTTATGCCACCCCGCTGTTTCTGGCGCTGGTACTGATCGAACTGGCCGACCTGGTGTTTGCCGTCGACAGCGTGCCGGCGATCTTCGCCATCACCCAGGACCCGTTCATCGTCTACACCTCCAACATCTTCGCCATCCTCGGCTTACGCTCGCTGTATTTCGCGCTGGCGGCGCTGATGCACAGGTTCGTCTACCTCAAGTACGCACTGGCGCTGGTGTTGATCTTCATTGGCTGCAAGATTTTCTACCACGGCATGGTGGGCAAGGTGCCGGCGCTGCTGTCGTTGGGCGTGACATTCGGGTTGTTGCTGGGTGGGGTGGTGATTTCGTTGATCAAGACGCGGGGGCAGACGTTGAATAAAGACGACAAGACGATAGAAAAAGCAGCTAACGATAAGAAAACAACGGGAGAAAAAAGGAATGACCCACAGTTACGGGTCTGAGTTGCAATCATTGCTTGATGATGAAGTAACCAACCGCTCCCCAAAGTGAGGCAATCAAGATCAACCAAAGGGCTGCTCCCATATCTCGCCTCAACTTTGGGGGAAAATTGTCAAGCTCCGCTTCGTTCAACCATCCGAGGCGTAAATGTAACCTTGGGAATGTGACCAAAGCGCTTACTGTACTCATCAGTAGGCATCGATGCCTTAGGTTTCGCCCGCCCCATACAGGTTTCATCTGCTCAAGATAGGGGTTGCTCGTGATCGCTGAAAGGGCGACATCAAAATCACTCGACAAAGCAATTTTCACATTGATAGCGATCCCCGCAAGGCCTAGGACGAAAGGCGCAATCAGGAATCCTATTTGCAACAATGGGGACCAATTGTCAAAGTCAATCATCAGTCACCTCATGAAGGAGTTCACCGGTTTGCTCTCCGAGGGCGCCAATACCAATAGCGCCTGCAGAAGAGGCGGCGCCAACGATCGCAATCCCGCACACTGCACCAAACCCACCGGTACCCACCGCAAAAATACCGCATAACGCAGCTGCTGCAGCACCTCCACCAGAGGCGCCTACCAACCCTCCCGTTAGCCCCCCTACAAAATTTCCCGCTTCAGTAAACCGAACCTTTCGACAAGCACGAGTCTCCCCGGCCCGACAGACTTCATTTACTTTCAGATAAGACGAGGTCCCGCCCAGCCCAATCGCTGCATACCCTCCGTATTGCAGGTACTTACTTAACCGCGCCACCTTCTCAAGATGTGTCGCATACCCCGGAATCTGCCCCGGTCCGCCCGCTTTCGACCAATGGTGCACCAGGCTCTTGGTAGAGATATTCAAGCTCTTCTTCAGCCGCTCATAGCTCCCCAGATTCAGTTGCTTATTAAGCAACGCCGCTTTCAACTGGCCATCCAGTTGCTGCAACAACCGCCTGCGCTCGGCGAAGAAACCCGGACTATTCAAATGGCCATGGTGCATGAACTCACGCTGGTGCAATTGCTCGATGCTGGTCAAGGTATTGCTTACTTGTTTCAAGCCTTGATCCAGCATGTCCTTGCCCACGCCCATGGACAGACTGGCGTTGCTGAGCAAGCCGGCGATTTCGGCCTGGTGCTGCATCATGAAATCCGCTTCGACGTAGTCGAGTGCCTCCAGCGCACGCCGCGCATGCTGCGCAGCCGCCATAAGCTCTCCCTCTTCGCGCGTGCAGGCATTTCCATTGTCAGGATCACCGATAACGAAGATTTCCCCAGCTTTGAACCCTTGCGCATACGTGGGGTTGAGCCGCTGTAACCGTGAGATCGGCAACGTGGAATCGTGACCGGCCAGTTGAAGCAGTATCTGGGGAAACGACATGCGTCGTGGAACCACGTAGAAGCCAGGCTCCAGCGAACCAGGCAGTGCACCTATTACCGGTTGGGAGAAGCGCTCGGGGTTGAAGGTGGGTGACAGCTCGGCAGCGTGGGTATTGGCACGCCCTGCAATGGAGTGCATGGACGGCGGAGCCTCATACAAGGGCGCGACTACCCGGTTGGTGCCCGGCGAACAGCCACAGACAACCAACGCACCATCCATAGCCACCCGCTGGCCATCTGAAATAAAGTGATCCACACCTTCGGCGACAGTTCCCGCCTGCCCACAAAGAGGGCATGGCGTGGTGTGATCGCCTTCACGGAGCACCATTCGGCCTTCGTCTAGATAGCCGGCCCCCGTCGCAATACAGACAGCACCCGTTGTGGTGACATCGCCATCTACCGCCTGACCTTTCCCCTCTAGATTGACGCGCATATATGAACTCCCTGTACTTGATTCAGGTTGGAAACCTATCACCAGCAAGGGAGATTCAAGTGGCCTCAGCCAAAATTCAGATACGTCCTACAAGTTGCAGGACTTTGCGCAATCACTGCAGGCGCGGGCTTGATTGCGAATTGGCCGGCGCAGGCTGACGCGTTCACCGCCCGCTACGCAACATCTCCACCGGCACATACTTGCCAATTTCGTATTTGCCAATCGCCGCCCGGTGCACTTCATCCGGCCCGTCAGCCAGGCGCAGGGTGCGCTGCATGGCATACATGTAGGCCAGCGGGAAATCGCCGCTTACCCCTGCTCCGCCATGTATCTGGATAGCCCGGTCGATCACGTTCAAGGCCACGTTCGGCGCCACCACCTTGATCTGGGCGATCTCGCTACGGGCCACCTTGTTGCCGACGGTGTCCATCATGTAGGCCGCTTTGAGCGTCAGCAGCCGGGCCATGTCGATTTCCATGCGCGAGTCGGCGATCTTGTCGACGTTGCCGCCCAAGCGGGCCAGTGGCCGACCAAAAGCAGTACGCTCCACCGAACGCTTGCACATCAACTCCAGTGCGCGCTCGGCCATGCCGATCGAGCGCATGCAGTGGTGGATACGGCCTGGGCCCAGGCGGCCCTGGGCAATTTCGAAGCCGCGGCCTTCGCCAAGGATCACGTTTTCGTACGGCACCCGCACATGCTCGAAAAGGACTTCGGCATGACCATGGGGCGCATCGTCATATCCGAACACCGGCAGCGGGCGGACGATCTTCACGCCTGGCGTGTCGGTCGGCACCAGCACCATGGAATGCTGCTGGTGGCGTGGCCCTTCAGGGTCGGACAGGCCCATGAAGATCATGACCTTGCAGCGCGGGTCGCAGGCGCCGGAAGTCCACCACTTGCGGCCGTTGATCACCCACTCGTCACCGTCCCGTATGGCTGTAGCAGCCATGTTGGTGGCGTCCGAAGAGGCCACGTCCGGTTCGGTCATGGCAAACGCCGACCGGATCTCGCCACGCAGCAGCGGCTCCAGCCACTGGCGTTTCTGCGCCTCGCTGCCGTAGCGCACCAGCACTTCCATGTTGCCAGTGTCCGGCGCCGAGCAGTTGAACGGCTCCGGCCCGAGCAACGAGCGGCCCATGATCTCTGCCAGCGGTGCGTACTCCAGGTTGCTCAGGCCGGCGCCGTATTCCGACTCTGGTAAGAACAGGTTCCACAACCCTTCGGCGCGGGCCTTGGCCTTGAGCGCCTCCATGATTGCAGTGGGCTGCCAGCGGTCACCCTCGGCGACCTGGCGCTCGAACACGGCTTCGGCGGGGTAGACATGAGCGTCCATGAACGCAGTGACACGCTCGCGCAGTGCCTGGACCTTGGGCGAATAGGCGAAATCCATCTGGGCTACCTTCACAGTTCGGAGTACTTGGGCCAGAGCCTAGAGCAGCATTGCTCCATCCACCTAGTCTATTTTCCGCGTGTATAAACATTCATAACCGATATATGATCGGCCGATAATTCCAACAAAGAGCGGCGCCCATGAACCTTAGCAAGGTCGACCTCAACCTGTTCATCGTGTTCGATGCGATCTACACCGAAGCCAACCTGACCCGCGCCGGGCAGATTGTCGGCATTACCCAGCCGGCAGTGTCCAATGCCCTGTCGCGCCTGCGCGAAACCTTCAATGACCCGCTGTTCGTGCGTACCGCGCAAGGCATGGTGCCCACCCCCATGGCGCAGAACATCATCGGCCCTGTGCGCAACGCGCTGGCGCTGCTGCGGACCTCGGTGCAGGAAAGCCGCATTTTCAACCCGCAGCAGGCCAACAAGACCTTCCGCATCAGCATGACCGACCTGACCGAGGCGGTCATCTTGCCGCCGCTGTTCCAGCGCCTGCGCCGTCTGGCGCCGGCAGTCGTGATCGAAAGCTTCCTGTGCAAGCGCCGCGAGACCACCAAGGAACTCGCGGCCGGCCGCCTGGACTTTGCCATCGACGCGCCACTGAACACCGACCCGCAGGTGCGCCACATCAAACTGATGCAAGACCGCTATGTCTGCGCCCTGCGCCAAGGTCACCCGCTGGCCGACAGCAAGCTGACCCTCGACAGCTACCTGGGCATGACCCACATCCATATCTCCAGCCGCCGCAACGGCCTGGGTTACGTCGACCTGGCGCTGGGCAAGATGGGTGTTCAACGCAAGGTCGCCCTGCGTTCGCAACACTACCTGATGGCGTCGCAGGTGTTGCAGCAGACCGACATGGCGATGACGGTCCCCGAGCGCTTCGCCCGTCGCCATCAGTTGCGTTATCAGGCGCTGCCGGTGGAGGTCCCTGCGCTGGAAACGCACCTGTACTGGCATGAAAGCACCGACCAGGACCCGGCCAACCGCTGGATGCGCGAGCAGATCACGGAATTGTGCGAGCGCGTGGTTGCAGAGGAAGAGAAGGCTCTGGAGCCCTGACGGTGCCGGCGAGGGACCCTTCATGGCCCTCACCAGGCAAAGTAGAAAATCCCATGAAAGATCTTCGATAGAGAATTTTTTTCTAAAATAATCGCGAATCGACCTGAGGGAAACGAAAAAATACCGCTGCTGGCAGGTACGCTTACGTCAATGATTGCCGATTTCACGGCCACTGACACGGACCCGCCCTCAATGCCTAGCGCCCCACTCTACTTCGATTACGCCGCCACTACCCCAGTCGACGACCGGGTTATCGAAACCATGCTCGCCTGCCTGGGTAACCAGGCCAACTTCGGCAACCCGGCGTCCAGCGGCCACGCCTTCGGCCAGGCTGCACGTCACGCCGTGGAGCAGGCGCGCCAACAAGTCGCCGAGTGCGTCGGCGCGCACGCCGAGCACCTGGTATGGACCTCGGGCGCGACCGAGTCCAACAACCTGGCGCTCAAGGGTATTGCCCAAGGCATCGGCCAGCCCGGGCACCTGATCACCAGCCAGCTGGAACACAAAGCCGTGCTCGACACCGTGGCCGAGCTGGAACGCCAGGGCTGGGCCGTTACGCGCCTGGCAGCGGATGCCGCTGGCCTGATTCAGCCCGCGAGCGTGCAGGCAGCATTGCGCGCTGACACCCGCCTGGTATCGCTGATGGCGGTCAACAACGAACTGGGCACGGTCACCGATTTTGCCGCGATCGGCGAGCAGGTGCGTGCCCACGGTGCCCTTCTGCACGTGGATGCCGCGCAGGCCGTGGGCAAGCTGGCAATCGACCTGCATACGATGGCCGTGGACCTGATGTCTTTTTCGGCGCACAAGGTCTACGGGCCAAAAGGCATCGGTGCGCTGTATGTCGGGCCGCGCGCCCGCGTGCTGATGCGTGCGCAGATGCACGGCGGCGGCCATGAGCAGGGCCTGCGTTCCGGCACCCTGGCGACCCATCAGATAGCGGGCATGGGCAGCGCCTTTGCCTTGGCCGGCCAACCTGGCGACAGCGAGCACCAGCGCCTCGAGCAACTGGCAAGACGCCTGCGCACAGGCCTGCTGACCATGCCCGGCGTTACCCTGAACGGCTGCGCCAAGCAACGCATTCCCCATACCTTGAACCTGTGCATCGACAGCAAAGGCTTCAACAGTGCGGCGCTGGCCGGCGAGCTGGCCTTGTCGACCACCTCGGCCTGCAACTCGGCGAGCAACGCTGCCTCGCATGTGCTGCTGGCACTGGGGCTGGATGAGCGTCAGGCTCGCAACAGTGTGCGCTTGAGCATCGGCCGTTTCAGCACCGAGGCTGACGTGGACAAGGCGCTCGAAGTGTTTGGCCGAGTGCTGACGACAGCATCGGCCGCACTGTGGTGACCACCTCGGCTGTTTTCGCCTTGCCTGACCTGCGTCTCAAGACTTTTCGTACAGAGGCTAGAACAGGCGGCTGTCCGGGGTGAAATCCTCAACCTGGATTTTCGCGCTCTGCGCCTGCGGGTGCCGTGGGTTGAACAGGTAATTGGTGGTGCTGGGCATGATCGCGCTTGGCACCGGCAGCAGCAATGCCGAACCGTCATCCAGAAAGCGATTGCCCAGCGTACGGGTCAACTCAGGCTGAGCAGACCAGCCAGGCTGCAAAGCGGGCAACTGCGCCTGGGAAACCGTGTCGGGCAGTTCGATGCGAAGCAAGCGCATGGTGGTCGGGAAATCCTCGGGGTCGATCTCCAGGTGCACCAACACTTCCAGCATCGCCCCGGGAGGGCTGGTGGCGGCATACACCACCGGCCGACCCGCCTGGTGCCAGCGGCCACTTACACGCAAGCCCCCCGTACCACTCAAGTCTGCATAGGCGCTGATTCGCCACAAAATCACAGGCCATAGCCCTCGGCAATCTGCAGCAGCATTTCTTCGACCTGCGTGGTGCCTTGCTGGGTGGTGAGCATCTGCATCGGCGTCAGCCCCGAGAAACGCTCCTTGGGCTTGGAAAGCCAGCGTTTGGCCTTGCCCGCTTCACCGAACACAGCCTCGGCCATGGCGGTGATGTGGGCCGAGCGGAACAGCCGATCGCTCTCATCCACGGTCAGCGGTTGGTCGCGCTCGATACGGGATTTGAGGGTGCGCAGCGGGATGATCTGGTCGCGCTCCACCGGCGTGAGCACACCGCGTTCGGTCAGCTTTACCAACCAGGTGGCGGCAAAACCATCGGTGATGCGGGTGTGGATTTCGAAGTCACTGGCAAGCTCGGGAATGTCCAGCAGCGCCTGCAAGCGCGCCCGGTACTCGTGGTAACCGTTGTCGCGAAGCACTTCGGCAAGCATGGCAGGCTCCTTTTCGGCATTTGCCGATAAGTATGCGGTATATGCCGGGTCATTGCCAGTTTGCCTGATCGGGCGGTCGACGTCAGGGCTTTGCCAGATTAACTGCCAGCGTTGCCAGGGCCGCACAGCGGCCCCGGAAACCTCACAGGAAGGTGAACACTTGCGATGCCGGCAACCGCGACTTGCTCAGCCCGGCATTGAAGTCCGCCTCACTGCGGTAACCCAGGCTCAGGATCACCACACTGGTAAAGCCACGCTCACGCAAGCCCAGTTCGGCATCGAGGACCTTGCTGTCGAAGCCCTCGATCGGCGTGGCATCCAGCCCATGCGCCGCTGCACCCAGCAAGGCAGTTCCCAACGCCAGGTAGGTCTGCTTCTCCATCCAGTGCTGCACATCCTTCTGGTAGAAGCGGTGCAGGTTGACGTAGTGCCGGCGGCTCTGGTTTTGCCCGGCGCGCGCTTGCTCATCACGGAAACGGCCATCGGCAGCCTCTTGATCGAGCACGGCGTTCAGGTGTTCTTCAGTCATTTCGGTACGGGTGCAGAACACGATCACATGCGAGGCATCGAGAAGCTTCTGCGTGTTGTAGGCATAACCCTCAGCAGTGCTCTTGGCCAGGCGGGCCTTGCCTTCGGCCGTGTCGGCGACGATGAAATGCCAGGGCTGGGAATTGACCGACGACGGGCTGTGACGCAGTTGTTCGAGCAGGGCGTCGACGGTGGCCTGGGGAATGCGGCGTGAGGCATCGTAAGCTTTGGTGGTGTAACGGCGCTTGGCCAGCGATACGGTATCCATGCGACAACTCCGGGATGAACAGTGGATTTGCCGGGCATCTTATCTTTCCAGCAAAAAAGAAAAAGCGGCACAATGTAACAACACTTTCATCCCTGGAATGAAAATGCTGCGCATCACCGACCTCGAACTGTTTGCCCGCAGCAGCGTGCTGGGTAGCTTCACTGCCGCCGCCCATGAAGCCGGCCTGCTGCCGGGCCAGGTGGCTGCCGCGATCAAACGTCTGGAACGCGACCTGGATGTACGCCTGTTCGCCCGCACCACCCGCAGCCTGCGCCTGACCGCCGAGGGCGAGCGCTACCTGCCAACCGCGCTGAATGTGCTGGAAAGCCTGCGCCAGGGCCATGAAGATCTGCATGGCAACCCCAATAGCCTGCGCGGCACCCTGCAGGTGTCGGCGCCTTCCGACATGGGCCGCAACATGTTGTTGCCCTGGCTCAGCGCCTTCCGCCACGACCACCCGGCATTGCAACTGCGCTTCTTCCTGTCCGACCAGATGGCCGACCTCAACCGCGACCCTGTGGATGTGGCCATCCGCTATGGCCTCAACCAGGATGCCAACTACATCGCCCTGCCACTGGCCGAATGGAACCGCCGCGTGCTGGTGGCCTCGCCCGACTACCTGGCCCGCCACGGCCGCCCGCTTACCCCCGACGCGCTGCAGCAGCATGCCTGTCTGCTGTACATGCAGCACAGCCGGGTGTACGACAAGTGGCAGCTGGGTAACCGCACCGTGCAGGTGCGTGGGCCGCTGGTCAGTGACGATGCCGACGTCATCCGCCGCCTGGCCATCCAGGGGGAAGGTATCGTCTACAAGTCGTGGCTGGATGTCAGCGCCAACATCGCGGCCGGTGAACTGGAAATGGTCCTGCCCGAATTGCTCGGCGAGCCTACCCCGCTGACCTTGGTCTGCCCTCATCGCAAACAACTCACACCGGCCGTGAAGCAATTGCACCTGTGGCTACGCGAACGCTTCGAGGCCCTGCGCGCCCGGGCACTGACCAACGGCTGCACAATCGTTCCAGACTGAGCCGGGGGCGTTGCGCTAAGGTAGCCATTTACCCCACGGTACACGTCCATGAGCAACTGGATCGACTTCAAACAAGACGCCGACACCGGCATCGAGTCGGTCCGCGCGCATTTTGTCGGCCATGCCTATGATCCCCACTGGCACGACAGCTTCCTGGTCGGCGTGACCGAACAGGGCGTGCAGCAGTTCAACTGCCGCCGGGTGCGCCACCGCAGCACGCCGGGGCAGGTATTTTTACTTGAGCCTGGCGACATCCACGATGGCCTGGCGCCCACCGAAGAAGGCTTCACCTATTCGACGCTGTACCTGGAGCCCGCCTGGCTCGACCAACAGCTGCGCGCGCTGTACGAGCACGCGCCGGGCGACAGCCTGCCCAGCTTCGCCGACACCCTGTGCCACGACGAACGCCTGGCACGGGCCACCGCCCTGGCCTTCAGGGCCGTGCATGACCAGGACTTGCGCATCGTCAGGCAAACGGCCATGGACGATCTGCTGGCTTGCCTGACCCGCCACCTGCACTGGCGCCGCCGCATCAACCCCGACCCGCGCCTGCCGCTGACCGCACAGCGCGCCCGGGACTTCCTGCATGCCAATCTGGAGCGCGACATCGGCCTGGAGGACCTGGCCCAGGCCTGCGGCATTGACCGCTTTCGCCTGACGCGTGCGTTCAAGGCAGCGTTCGGCATTGCACCCCATGCCTACCTGATCCAGCTGCGCCTGGCCCGCGCGCGGCGCCTGCTTGCCCAAGGCCAGACACCGGCCGAAGTGGCCGTGGCGTTGGGCTTTGCCGACCAGAGCCACCTGGGGCGCTGGTTCCGCCGCGCCTACCAGTTGACCCCGGCCGACTACCGCAGGCGCTGCTCAAACCTTCCAGACTGAGTGCCGGCGGGCAGCGAGCATGGTGCTTCGATGTTACGGAGCCCATGAACCATGTCTGAGTCGTTGTTGCCCTTCATTCTGTTTGCCCTGGTGTCCAGTATCAGCCCGGGGCCGACCAACCTGTTGATCCTGGCCCATGGCGCCCGCCGGGGCCTGCGCGCAAGCCTTGTGCCGATCGTGGCGGCGTGTGGCGCGGCTGCAGCCATTGTGCTGCTCGTCGGGCTGGGGCTGGGCGAACTGCTGCTGCGCCACCCCCTGGCGCAACAGCTGATGAGCTGGGCCGGGGTGCTGTGGCTGAGTAGCCTGGCCTGGAAGATGCTGCGCAGTGCCGCCGCCCCGCTCCACACGACCACGGCGCCAGGCTTCAGTGCGCTCAGCGCGGCTTCGTTGCAGGTGGTGAACCCCAAGGTGTGGTTGATGGCCGTGGCGGTGGTCGGGGTATTTGCCGCGCCGTCGTTGCCAGTGTGGCAGCTGGCGCTGGTGTTCTTGCTGATCGCTCTGCCGAGCATGGCCGCGTGGGCGGTGTTGGGGGTGGGGAGCGCCCGGTGGCTGCAGGCACCGGGGCGGTTGCGGGTGTTCAACCAGGTATTGGCGGGGGTTTTGTTGATATCGGCATGGGCTGCCGTATTGGCCTGAGTCTCTACTTGACCGGCAAGGGGCCTGAGCGGCCCCGACTCAGCGTGCCAACGCCTCGCGAAAGCGCCGGGTACTGGCAACGGCCAGTACCAGCCCGAGCACTGCCACGCTGCCGCCCACCAGGCCGATATCCGCCACATTCATCTGGCTGCTGACGATACTGCCCAGCAGCGCACCCCCGCCAATACCGATGTTGTAGATACCCGAGAACAGCGCCATGGCCACATCGGTGGCGTCGGACGCCAGCTTCAGGGTCTTGGACTGCAGCGCCAGGCTGAAGCTGAGAATGGCCACGCCCCAGAACATGCTCAGCACTGCGAACACATAGAAGTTGCCCGACAGCGGCAACATCAGCAACAGGCACGCGGCGAGTACCCCGATCGAACCCACCAGGAAGCCATGCGGGAAGCGGTCGCTGTAACGGCTGAACAACAACGAACCAAAAACCCCGGCACCGCCGAACAACAGCAGCAACAGTGTGGTGCGGTCGCCGCCGATCTGCGCTACGTGCAGGGCGAACGGCTCGATATAGCTGTAGGCCGTGAACTGCGCGGTAATGACCAGCGTCACCAACAAGTAGGTAATGACCAGTGCCGGGCGCTTGAACAGGACCGGCAGGCTGCGCAACGAACCGGAGTTCTGGCTGGGCAGCAGCGGCAGCGATTTCATCAGGCACAGCATGGTGGCTAGCGCTACCCCGCCAATGCTCAGGAACGTGATGCGCCAGCCCAGTGCCTCGCCCACCACACGGCCCAGCGGGATGCCCAGGACCATGGCCAGGGTAGTACCGGTGGCCAGCAGGCCCAGCGCCTTGGCCTGCTGGCCCGGCGGCGCCACACGCACCGCCAGCGAGGCGGTGATGGACCAGAACACCGCATGCGCCAGGGCAATGCCGATACGGCTGACCAGCAGCATGGCGAAGCTCTGCGAAAGCCACGACAGCACGTGGCTGACAATGAACACCAGGAACACGAACAGCAGCAGACGCCGCCGTTCGATGTTGCGGGTCAGCAACATCATGGGCAACGAGGCCAGCGCCACGATCCAGGCATAGATGGTCAGCATCAGGCCGACCTGGGCAGTGCTCATGTCGAAGCTGCGGCCAATGTCACTGAGCAGCGCCACCGGGACGAACTCGGTGGTGTTGAAAATGAAGGCCGCCAAGGCCAGGGCGATGACGCTCAGCCAGCTGCCGCTGCCCGTTGTGGGTGGCAGGTGTGTGGGTATGGGTCCGTTCATGGGTGGAAACCGCTTCTCCGCAGACAAAGCAACAGGCCGCACGCCAGCCACCCGCTTGCAGGGGTGCCAACGTACGTTTTGTTATGGATAGGAATGCCCGGCATGGTACGCGTCAAGCTGGGGCCTCACAACCGCAGGGCAGGCAGAAGGAGTACCATGCGCGCTTTGTGTGAAACGCGCGTGCAACAAGGAGCCCGATCCGCTCATGGACAAGCAGCACCCCCAGCAGCAGTGGCAGCAGGCAGTCATCGCCTATGCCCAGGCCGTCAACGACTACGTCGCGCAGGGCCGTGCGCACGGCTGGGACAACCTCGAAGAGCCGCAGGCACCCGCCACCGAACACCTGCTCGACGCCTGGCTGGCAGCCCTGCAGGCAGCCAACCGCCCTGGCATGGACGAACCGCAGCGTCAGGCATTTCGCGAGGCCTGGCCACCCGCACACCACCCCTTGATACCTATGCTCGAAGACCACGGCCAAGGCATCAGCCATGTCCTGCTGCTGGAAGATGGCAGCCTGCTGGCCCGCATCGGTATGCCTTACGACAAGGGCCAGGTGGTGCGTATCGATCACCATGGGGTAACCCCGGTCATCGGCATCGAACACTTTGGCCGTTGCCCGGCGCGGCGCTATTTCGCCCTGGCCAATGCCGAGGGCGTGCGTGTGACCGATGGCTGGGGCGGCCCGCAAGTGCAGCGCCTGGCCTGGCCTACGGGGCTGGAGGGGTTGCCGCCAGGCTACCCGTTCGAGCCGTTCGACCTGCCGCCCACACCGACCGCGCTGATCCCCTTCCCCGATGGCCAGCGAGTGCTGCTGGTGAGTGCCGAAGGTATCTTCGTGCTGGCCACTCAAGGTGCGACTCGCCTGCTGCCACAGCAGACACGCGTACTCGATGAGCTGGCTGAGGGCACCGACCCGGACGACATCAGCCTGGGGCTGAGCATGGAGCATGGTGCGGTGTCGGCGGATGGCCGGCTGATCGTCGTGGGTGAGCAAGGCAGCCGACACCTTGTTCTGGACGAACGACTCAAGCCGCTGGCGCACATCGGCCCGGGCAGCGAATACCCGCACTTTGCCTTGTTCAACCGCGCGGGTGACCAGTTGATCGTCAATGCCTGCCATTTCTACAGCGGTGCCACGCTGGCCGTGAGGGTGGCAGACCTGCACGGGCTGGATACTGATTACTACAGCCAGGACCCGCGTACCCCGCTGGTGCAGGATGGCGCAAGGGTGTATGCGGGGGTTGCGCGCGATGGCGAGTACATCGTCGGGGATGCCTATGGCTACCTGCGGGCGTTTGGCGAAGAGGGTACGGAGCATTGGCAGCATTACCTGGGCTCGACCATCAGTGCGATGGATATCAGCGCCGACGGGCAAACGCTGGTGGCGGCGAGCCATGCGGGGGTTATTTCGGTGATTGCGCTGGATAGCGGGCGACCCGAGTGGCAGATCGGTACCGGGGCGCACGGCGAGGTGCGGCGATGGTTGTTCTGGAAGGGCTGGGACAAGCCAATGGCCTGGTAAAACGGCTGCATCGTTGCTGCCTGTACGGGCCCCACCGCGCGCAAGCCCTACATCACCCCTGTGTAGGAGCGGGCTTGCCCGCGAAGAGGCCCGTACAGGCAACCGATCCATCAGCCCTGTAACGTGGCCATGTCGATCACGAACCGGTACTTCACATCCCCGGCAATCATCCGCTCATAGGCCTGGTTGATGTTGCGGATGTCCAGCATCTCGATATCGCAACGGATGTCGTGCTCGGCGCAGAAGTTCAGTACTTCCTGAGTCTCGGCAACACCCCCGATCAACGACCCCGCCAGCACCCGGCGCTTCATCACCAGGTTGGCCGCGTGCAATGCCGGGTCGATCGGTTCGATCAGGCCGACCAGGATGTGCACACCGTCGAACTTCAGCGTTTCCAGGTACGGGTTGAGGTCGTGCTGCACCGGAATGGTGTCGAGCAGGAAATCGAAACGGCCGGCAGCGGCGCGCATCTGCTCGGCATCGGTGGAGACGATCACATGGTCGGCCCCCTGGCGGCGTGCTTCCTCGGCCTTGGCTTGGGAGCGCGTGAACAGGGTCACTTCCGCACCCAGGGCCTTGGCCAGTTTGATGCCCATGTGGCCCAGGCCGCCCATGCCGAGGATGCCGATCTTGTGGCCCGGGCCAACGCCGTGGTGCTTGAGCGGCGAATAGGTGGTGATGCCGGCACACAGGATAGGTGCAGCGCTGGGCAGGTCCATGCCGGCCGGTATGCGCACCACGAAGTGCTCGCTGACCACGATGCTGCTGGAGTACCCCCCCATGGTGTTGCTGCCGTCGACCCGGTCCGGGGTGGCGTAGGTCATGGTCGGGCCCTCGAGGCAATACTGCTCCAGGTCCTTGGCGCAGGCTTCACAGGTACGGCACGAGTCGACCATGCAGCCGACGCCCACCAGGTCACCGACCTTGTGCGCGGTGACTTTGTCGCCCACCGCCGTGACCCGGCCGATGATCTCGTGGCCCGGCATCAGCGGGTACACGGCAATGCCCCATTCATTGCGCGCCTGGTGGATGTCGGAGTGGCACACGCCGCAGTACAGGATGTCGATGGCGACGTCATCCGGGCGCGGGCTGCGGCGTTGGAACGTCATGGGGGCCAGGGGGCTGGTGGGGGTTTGAGCGGCGTAACCGATGGCGGTATACATGCAGGGCCTCGCAGTGAAGTGAAACGATTCAGGCGACGCATTTTGCGCGTCGTTCGCCGCCTCGCCCACGGCTGATTCTCCGGCATGCATGCCTGATTCTACGAAGATGCCAACCCGTAGCTGGCGCCACGCCTTCAATCTGCGATGATCAAGCTGTCTGATTCTCTGCCCTTGGTCCACCATGCAACTGACCCGTCACGTCGATGCCAATGCGCCGCTCTGCTCACTGATCTGCAGCCTCGCCACGCGCCCGGGCTTCGTGCCCACCCTCCTGCCCCAGGTGCAGGTGCTGAGCTGGGACCACTATGTGGCCAGCAGCCCACAGATTTACGAACCCAGCCTCATGATCCTGGCCCAGGGCAGCAAGCTGGCACGCCTGGGGCCGCGCACCCTGGAGTACGGCGCCGGGCATTACCTGGTGCAGGCGTTGTCGGTGCCGTTCATGTGTGAAACCTTTGCCACCCGCGAGGCGCCGCTGTTGGGCGTGGCGGTGGGCATCGACCGTGGCGTGCTGGGCGAGTTGGTGCAGAGCATGGGCCTGGCACCGGACGCTGAAGTGCAGGCGCAAACCCCGCAATCGATGACGTCGGCGGCACTGGATGCGCCCATGCGCGAAAGCGTGGAGCGGCTGCTGCGCTGCCTGCACGACCCGCTGGACGCCAAGGTGCTGGGCCCGGCGCGTGTGCGCGAAGTGCTGTACACCGCCCTGCGTGGCCCGCAGGCTGGTGTGCTGCGGGCACTGGTGGAGCAACAGGGGCACTTCGCCCGCATCGGCGCCGCCCTCGCCCACCTGCGCGAGCACTACAGCGAGCCGCTGAGCGTGGAGGCACTGGCTGCGCGCGCCAACATGAGCGTTTCAACCTTCCACGAACATTTCAAGCGCTGCACCGACATGGCACCGATGCAGTACCTCAAGCGCTTGCGGCTGCTCAAGGCGCAGCAGATGCTGATTGGCGAAGGCCTGGGCGTGGCACAGGCTGCGCACAGGGTGGGCTATCAGAGCACCTCGCAGTTCAGCCGCGAATACAAGCGCCAGTTCGAACGCAGCCCAGGGGATGAATTGCCTTACCAAAGCATGCCGGTGTAATCACCCGATCTGAACAGCCCCTGCAGGTACGCATCCGGGACAAGGCGTTTTTCGCCCGGCGGGTCAGCCCGCCAGCGGCCACTGCGCCAATGGCCAGTAAGCCCCCTTGCGCGACTCGTAAAGCGTGAAGTGTCGCGCGGTGAGGTAAAACTCCGGCGCGCTACTGGCCTCGGGCGGCTGCCCGCGGTAATCCCTGGACAGCGTCAGATGCGGTCGATACTCACGCGTGGCCGCTTCCAGCCCCAACGGCAGCAACGCCTGCTGCAAACCGTACACCAGTTGCAACAGGGCGGGCGGTACCTGCTGCGCCTCCAGCACCAAGGCGCCGGCCCGTTGCCACACCTGCAAACGGTCGAGCAACAGCCGCGGCGCCGAGGTTGGCAGCGCCAGTTGGTCAACCGCCGCGCACATTGCAGGCACCTGCGCAGTGTCCACATCACCGAGAAACAGCAGCGTGACATGGAAGTTGGCTGCCGGCACCGGTTTGCCGCTGCGCAGGTTCAGCCCGCGTCGCCACTGGGCCAGGTCACGGCGCTGCGCGTCGCTGACCGGCAAGGCGAAGAACAGCCGCTTGAACGGGCTACCGCTGGGGCGTATATCCTGAACCATACAAACTCCCTGACATGAAACGTTTGCGCAAGACTGTAGGGTATTACACCAATGTCGCCCCGCAGTTTGGTAACAATAAGTACAAACTGCCCCCATGATTGTTTATGCTGGCGGGCTCATGCCTCGGCGCATGGCCATTTTTCGACAAGTAAACGTCCATGAAAATTGCACTCGTACTTATCTTCGTCTTCTCGATCGCCTATGTTCACCTGCGCGGTCGGGTTCGCCACAAGCTGACTCGCCAGCTGGGCGACCACTCCAGCTTCCTGGCCCCGATCAACAGCTTCCTGTACCTGTTCTCCAAACACCCGGCCAAGCCCTACCTGCCGGTCGAGGCCTTTCCAGAACTGAAACCGCTGCAGGACCACTGGCAGGAGATCCGTGAGGAAGGCCGCCAGTTGCTGCACGTAGGCGAAATCAAGAAATCCGACAATTACGATGACGTCGGTTTCAACTCGTTCTTCAAGACCGGCTGGAAACGTTTTTACCTGAAGTGGTATGGCGAAAGCCACCCGTCGGCAATGGCCCTTTGCCCACGCACGACCGAGCTGCTGCAAGGCATCGGCACGGTCAAGGCCGCCATGTTCGCTACCCTGCCTCCGGGAGCCAAGCTGGTGCGCCACCGTGACCCGTATGCCGGCTCGTACCGCTACCATCTGGGCCTGGATACCCCGAATGACGACGGCTGCTACATCGACGTGGACGGCGAGAAATACGCCTGGCGCGATGGTGAGGGGGTAATCTTCGACGAAACCTACATCCACTATGCAGCCAACACCACCGAGCACAACCGCATCATCCTGTTCTGCGACGTCGAACGCCCGCTCAAGTACCGCTGGGCAACCGCGTTCAACCGCTGGTTCAGCCGCAACGTGATGGCCGCTGCCGCTGCGCCCAACGATGCCAGCGACAAGACCGGTGGCATCAACCGCCTGTTCACCCGCATCTACAAGATCCGCGAGCGTGGCAAGGCGCTGAAGAAGCGCAACCGCCTGCGCTACTACCTGGAAAAATGGGCAGTGGTCGCGGCGTTGGTGCTGGTGTTCATCTACATCTGAAGGCTCAACGCAGGCCACTGTACGAGTGACCTGCGTTTACCCACCAAAGTACCGCCTCGCACGTGCCACGCTTCGACTAGCCTGAAAGCTCCACTCGCAACCCCCCAAGGTGAAGACGATGAGCATGATGGACTGGGACGCCTACCGTAAGCAGTTGATGGCCGGCATCGGCGATCTCAAGCAACTCTCCCCCGACACCGTAGCCGGCTACATGACCGCCAGCGGTGCAGGCGCCAAAACCAACCACCTGGATGCCAAGACCCGCGAGCTGATCTCCTTGGCCGTGGCTGTGACCACCCGCTGCGACGGCTGTATCGCCGTGCATTCGCAGCAGGCCGTCAAAGCGGGTGCCAGCCGCGAGGAAATTGCCGAGGCCCTCGGCGTGGCCGTGGCCATGAACGCCGGTGCCGCGCTGGTGTACTCGGCCCGCGCAATGGACGCGGTGGGCAAGGCCAACGGTTGAGCACAAACGGCGTCGTCGCCCTTGCGCGACGGCGCCGCGCCACCCAGACTGGGCGGCTCACCCCGCGCAGGAACCCGCATGATCCACATTCGCCCCATGACGCCGGACGATTTTGATCGTTTCTGGCCCACCTTCCAGGCCATTGTCCAAGCCCGTGAAACCTACGCTTTCGACCCGGCGCTGAGCTTCGAGCAGGCCCGCCAGCTGTGGCTGGAGCTGCCCTTGCACACGCTGTTGGCCGAAGAAGATGGCGAGCTACTGGGGTCGTATTACCTCAAGCCCAATGCTGCCGGGCCTGGTGCGCATGTAGGCAATTGCGGCTACATGGTCTGCGAACAGGCGCGCGGCCGGGGCGTGGCGCGCTTGATGTGCGAGCACTCGCAAAAGCTGGCGCGCCAGGAAGGCTTTCTGGCATTGCAGTTCAACTCGGTGGTAGCCACCAACGCAGTGGCCGTGGCGCTATGGCACAAGCTGGGCTTTGAAACAGTCGGCCGTTTGCCCAAGGCCTACCGTCATGCCCGCCTGGGGCTGGTGGACTGCCTGGTGATGTACAAATGGCTGGCGGATGAGCCGGTGGTCGAGAAGCCGCCGCTGCTGATCGGGCGCAAGAACATCGAGGCACGGGTATCGCGGCGCCGCGGGCGCTAGCTTTACAGGCAAGCCTGCCTCCCCAGCCAACTCATCACGCTGGGGCCTGATGTTCTTGCCAAATGGGGCTCCGGCGCCGCAAAAACGCACAACCTGTTGTTTTTTCTCAGCATTCACAGCACACCAACATTTGACGCCCCAGCCTTTCAATGGTCAGATGCGCGCCAGTTTCAGGTGCCCTGCGCCGCCGCGCGCAGAGTGAAACGGGAAACCGGTGCGTCGTGTTGCCCACGACAAGTCCGGTGCTGCCCCCGCAACGGTAAGCGAGCGAACCCTTCGAGATACCACTGTGCTCAAGCATGGGAAGGTGAAGGTTTCATGCCCCTCGCAAGCCCGGAGACCGGCCTGGAGCTTCACTTGGCAACCCGCGGTGGGCGGGCGCAGGCCGGAATCCGTGCGCGCGCCTGCCTGCATGGTTCGCCTTTGCGTGTTTTCCACCGGGATCCATTCATTCCTGCAGCAGTGGAACGACATGTCCCGTATGTTCAAACTTCACCCCCTGGCGGCCTGCCTGGCCGTTGCCCTGCCGGCGCTGGCTGATGACCGCGACCCGCAGCCTCTGGCCCTGCCTTCCACGGCCATCACCGACACCCAGGACAACCGCACCATCGACCTGGCCACGCCGACCCAGGCCGGCTCGCGCCTTGGCCTCAGCGCCCTGGAAACACCGGCCAGCACCAGCAGTATCAGCGAACGGCAGATTCAGCAGCGCAACAACATCACGGTGCAGGATGCAGTGACCCGCTCGCCGGGCATTACCTTCGTCGGCTCCCCGGGGGACGGCGGTACAGGCCTGTCTGCCCGCGGCTTTGCCGGCCACAGCTCAGTGATGACCCTGTTCGACGGCGCGCGCCTGTACACCGGTGCCGGCACACAGACCTTCCCGGTCGACCCGTGGATGGTCGAACGCATCGAGGTGATTCGCGGCCCGGCCTCGGTACTGCATGGCGAAGGCGCCACCGGCGCAGTGATCAACGTGATCCCAAAAAAAACTTTTGCCGGCGAGGTGCGCAACCACCTGCGACTGGGTTACGGCTCGTGGGACCGCCAGCAGCTCGGCCTGGACAGCGGCGGCAGCCTCAGCGAGCGCCTGAGCTACCGCCTGACGCTGAACCAACAGGCCGGCAATGGCTGGGTCGACCGCACCGCTTCACGTAGCCTGGCCCTGAGCGCCGCGCTGCGTTTTGACGCCAGTGATGACCTCAGCTTCACGCTGGCCCATGACCGCGGCGATGCACAACCTGCCAACTACTACGGTACCCCGCTGATCGACGGCCACTACCGCAGCAGCCTGCGCAAAAAGAATTACAACGTGCAGAACGACGTACAGCAGTACGTTGATGAATGGACCCGGCTCACGACCGACTGGGCGCTGAACGACCAGCTCAGCGCCAGCAACCAGCTGTACTACATCAAAAGCCGCCGCCACTGGCGCAACGCAGAAGACTACAGCTGGGACGCCGGGCGTCAGCAGTTGCTGCGCGGCAGCTACCTGGAAATCAAGCACAACCAGGAACAGTTCGGCGACCGTCAAACCTTCACCTTCGACCACACCCTGTTCGGCCTGGACAGCAAGACCGTGCTCGGTGCCGAATACAACAAGGTGCGATTCAACGTCGACAGCAATTCACCCTACAACGATGTCGGCGGCGACTACCTCGACCCGTGGCAGCCGCAGCCCGGCGGGTTCCATAGCGCCTCGCCGTTGCGGCCGCAAACGCTCTCGACCACCCATACCTTTGCCCTGTTTGCCGAGAACCGCCTGCAATTGAGCGATCGCCTGTCTTTGGTTACCGGCGTGCGTCGCGACCAGAACCACATCGACCGCGACAACTTGATCAACGACAGCCACAGCGATCGCAGCCTGCAAGGGGGCAATTGGCGCGTCGGGCTGGTATACGCAATCAGCGACGACCTGTCGTTGTACAGCCAGTACTCAACCAGCGAGGACGGGGTCAACAACCTCATCAGCCTCAGCCCCGCGCAGATGAACTATGACCTGACCGAGGCGAAGCAGACCGAGGTCGGCCTCAAGCAGCGCTTTTGGGAGGGGCGCGGCGAATGGACGCTTGCCGCCTACCACATCGTCAAGAAAAAGCTGCTGGTGGACGACCCCATCACGCACGAGAAGCAACAAGCCGGGCAGCAGACCTCCGATGGCCTGGAAGCGACGCTGGAAGTGGCCCTGGCCCATCAGTGGCAGGTGTCGGCCAGCGCATCGCTGGTACGCGCCAAGTACGACGACTTCGACGAAAGGGTCGGCGGCCTGCCGCAGGACCGGGCAGGCAACCGGCCGGCCAACGTGCCACGGCGTACCGCCAACCTTTGGTTGAGCAAAGGCTTCGGCCAGCAGGTGGAGGCTGGCATTGGGGCCCGCTATGTGGATGAGCGTTATGCCGATACCGCCAATACCCAGAGCGCCCCCGGGTACACCGTGGTCGATGCCAACATCGCCTGGCAGGTGTTGCCGGATGTGAAGGTGGGGTTGCAGTTGAACAACCTGTTCGATCGCGAGTATGTGCAGTCGGCGTTCAGCGGGCAGCAGTGGTTGATGGGGATACCGCGGTCGTACTTCGCGACGGTGGATTACAGCTTCTGATCTGGGTGGCTTGTGCCGCGAAGAGCCCGGCACAGGCCACACAAAAACCTCTATTCCCTTTCAGCGTGTTGTTATACGATAACGTTTCACATGAAATTCATTCCTACTAGACAACCCATGACAAGTGCCAGCGCCACGCCCACGCTGATCACCCAGCGCCTGCAGAGCATCGATGCCCTGCGCGGCCTGGTGATCCTGTTCATGCTCCTGGACCACGTCCGCGAGACTTTCCTCCTGCACCACCAGGTCAGCGACCCCATGGCCATCGACACCACGGAACCGGCGCTTTTCTTCAGCCGCACCCTCGCTCACCTGTGTGCGCCTGTGTTCGTCCTGCTGACCGGCCTGTCGGCCTGGCTGTATGGCGAGAAGCATCAGGGCCGTGGCGACGTCTCGGCGTTCCTGTTCAAACGCGGGCTGTTCCTGGTGGTGCTGGAGTTCACCCTGGTCAACTTCGCCTGGACCTTCCAGTTGCCCCCGAGCGTGATCTACCTGCAAGTGATCTGGGCCATCGGCGTCAGCATGATCGCCCTGTCGCTGCTGGTGTGGCTGCCACGCGCCGCACTGCTCGCCCTTGGCGCCAGCATCGTCGCCGGCCACAACCTGCTCGACGGCCTGCACTTTGGCGTGGATTCAGCGCTGCATGTGCCGTGGGCAATCCTGCATGATCGCGGCTGGCTGGCGTTTTCCGAAAACCTGCACCTGCGCACGTCTTACCCGGTGCTGCCGTGGATCGGCGTCATCGCCTTGGGCTACGGCCTGGGCCCCTGGTTCGCCCGCGGCAGCGATGCCGGCCAACGCCAGCAACACCTGCTAGTGGCGGGTTTGCTCGCGCTGCTTGGCTTTGTCCTGCTGCGCTTGTTCAACGGTTACGGTGAGGCGCCGTGGAGCGGTTACCCAACCTTCACGCAAACCCTGATGAGCTTCTTCAACATCACCAAGTACCCACCGTCGCTGCTGTTCCTGACCCTGACCCTGGGCTGCGGCCTGTTGTTGTTACGCGCGTTCGAACGGGCCGGCCAGGCGCGCTGGATCACTGCCCTGGCGGTGTTCGGTGCGGCACCGATGTTCTTCTACCTGCTGCACCTGTATGTGCTGAAGCTGCTGTACCTGGCCTGCGTAGCGCTATTCGGGCTCAACCATGGCGACTACTTCGGTTTCGACGGTGTTGCAGCGATATGGCTGGGCGCAGTACTGCTGGCGGTTTCGCTGTACCTGCCGGTGCGCGGGTTCGCCCGACTGAAGCAGCGCCGCCGTGACATCCGTTGGCTTAAGTACTTCTGAAAAGCGTTTTCACCTGGCGACGCGATGGTCTACCATGCGGGCCGCCGGTTTCCACCACGGAACTAACAGGGAATCCCAGGCCTGCCAATACGGGCCAAACGGAACTGCCCCCGCAACTGTAGGTGCCGAGCCTGCTCCATCAATGCCACTGGGCCTGTCGCCCGGGAAGGCCGGAGCCGGGCCGTGACGCACCAGTCAGGAGACCTGCCGGCCTACATTCACCAACCGGCGGGGTGTCCGGGATTGGCCATCCGTGTTGCCCCGGCCACCCGCTGGGCCTCGGCGATGCCTGTCCGTGCGTTCCTCACCAGAACTGTCCGATAGGAGATCGCCCAGCATGCTGCCCCGTTTCGCCACCCTGCTCGCTGGCCTAGGCTTCACTGGCCTGGCCCAGGCCGCTGCCACCCACTATCCGCTGACGGTCGACAACTGCGGCAAGCCGCAGGTTTTTGCCCAGGCGCCGCAGCGCGCCGTCACCATCGGCCAGGCCGGTACCGAGCTGCTCTATGCCCTGGGGCTGGGTGACAAGCTGGCGGGCACCTCGCTGTGGTTCAACAATGTATTGCCTGAATACCAGGCGGTGAACGCCAAGGTGCCGCGCCTGGCCGACAACGACCCCAGCTTCGAGGCGGTGGTCGGCAAGCGCCCGCAACTGGTCGCGGCGCAGTTCGAATGGATGGTCGGTGCCCAGGGCGTGGTCGCCACCCGCGAGCAGTTCGATGAGCTGAAGATCCCCACCTACGTGCTGCCATCGGACTGCGAGGGCAAGGACAACCTGGTCGGTGCAGACGGCACCCGCCTGCAAGCGTTCCAGGTAGACAGCATCTACAAGAGCGTCAGCCAACTGGCCGAGATCTTCGACGTTCAGGACCGCGGCGCGGCCCTGAACGTCGAGTTGCAAGGGCGCCTCGACAGCGCCAGGGCACAACTGGCCGGCAAGGACCTGTCGGCAACTTCGGCGCTGTTCTGGTTCTCCAGCGCCGACCTTGACATCGACCCCTATGTGGCCGGCCGCCAAGGTGTCGCCGATTTCATGCTGCGCACCCTCGGTGTGCGCAACGTGGTCGAGTCCAGCGAAGAATGGCCAAGCGTAGGCTGGGAAACCCTGGCCAAGGCCAATCCGACCTGGCTGATCATCGCGCGCATGGACCGCCGCCGTTTCCCCGCCGACGACTACCAGAAAAAACTCGAATTCCTGCGCAGTGACCCGGTAACCCGCAACATGGACGCGGTGAAGCACGACCGCATCATTATCCTCGACGCTGACGCCATGCAGGCCGGCATCCGCCTGTTCCGCGGCGTGCAGACGCTGTCCACGGCCTTCGCCAGCGGTAAAGCAGCCCCGTGATGAACCGCCTGTTACCCTGCATCGCGGTTGCCCTGGCCGCTCTGTTGGCCGCCCTGCTGGCCGGTACCGCCATTGGCGAAACCAACCTGTCGCCCAGCGTGGTTGGCCAGGTGCTGGCCAACCACCTGTGGCAAGCCGATTACCCGGTGGACCCGATCGACGCCGGCATCATCTGGAACTACCGCCTGACCCGCACCCTGGTCGCCGCCGCTTGCGGCGCCGGGCTGGCCACCTGCGGTGTCATCCTGCAGGCGATGTTGCGCAACCCACTGGCCGAGCCCTACCTGCTGGGGCTGTCTGCCGGCGCCTCGACCGGCGCGGTACTGGTCGGCCTGCTGGGGCTGGGTAGCCTGGCATTAAGCATGTCTGCTGGGGCCTTCATCGGCGCCGGGGCCGCATTCGCCCTGGTGCTGGTGCTGGCCCGCGCGGCCGGCCCCAGCAGCAACAATGCACAGGTCATCCTTGCCGGTATCGCCGGCTCGCAGCTGTTCAATGCACTGACCGCCTTCCTGATCACCAAGTCAGCCACCGCCGAGCAGGCGCGCGGCATCCTGTTCTGGCTGCTGGGCAACCTGAGCGGTGTACGCTGGCCTTCGGTGTGGCTGGCCGTACCGGTGGCGATTTTCGGCTTGCTGGTGTGCCTGTGGCATCGCCGTGCGCTGGATGCCTTTACCTTCGGTGCCGATTCGGCCGCCTCGCTGGGCATCCCGGTGCGGCGCACCCAGTTGCTGCTGATCAGTTGTGCAGCGCTGGTGACGGCTGTGATGGTGTCCATTGTCGGCGCCATCGGTTTTGTCGGGCTGGTTATCCCCCATGCCCTGCGCCTTCTGCTCGGCCCCGGGCACAGCCGTCTGTTGCCCGCCAGCGCACTGGGCGGTGCGCTGTTCCTGATTGCGGCAGACATTCTTTCGCGCACGCTGATCACCGGCCAGGTGATCCCGGTGGGCGTGGTTACGGCGCTGATCGGTGCCCCGGTATTCGCGCTGATTCTGGTCAGCCGACGGGGGCGCCCATGACAGCCATGACCGCTGTTCGCATCCCCCCGCTGGCCTGCCATGGGTTGGGGTTGCAACTGGCCGGCACTACCGTGCTCAGCGCTATCGATCTCAGCGTTGTCGCCGGTGAAACCCTGGGCATCGTCGGCCCCAACGGCTCGGGTAAGTCCTCGCTGTTGAAGTTGCTGGCAGGGCTGCGCAAACCCGCCTGCGGCAGCGTGCAGCTCCTGGGTGAGCCACTGGCACAGATGCCCCGCCGCCGTGTTGCCCAAGCGCTGGCACTGGTCGAGCAACAGGCCGACACACTCGATGCGATCAGCGTGTTCGACGCGGTTGCCTTGGGCCGCACGCCGTGGCTCTCGGCCCTGGCACCGTTCTCCCGGCAGGACTGCGCCATCGTCGAGCAAGCCCTGGCCGACCTCGACGCCCTGCACCTGCGCACGCGCCTGTGGGGGTCGCTGTCCGGTGGCGAGCGCCAGCGTGTGCACATCGCCCGTGCGCTGGCCCAACGGCCGCAGGTGCTGCTGCTGGACGAACCGACCAACCACCTGGACATTCAGCATCAGCTAAGCCTGCTGCAACAAGTGCAGGCGCTGCCGGTCACCACCCTGGTAGCGCTGCATGACCTCAACCAGGCGCTGACCTGCGACCGTGTCGCGGTTCTCGACAAGGGCCGTCTGGTCGCCCTCGGCAACCCCTTCGAAGTGCTTACCCCCGAGCGCCTGTTGAGCACCTTCGGCGTCCACGCCCACTACCTCACCGACCCTTTCGACGGCGCGCGCATCCTGCGCTTTCGCGCCCCCTGAACCTGGTAGCCTTGCCCATGCTGTTGCGCCCTGTCGCCCTGCTGCTCACCAGCACCCTGCTTGCCCCGACCGCACTGGCCGAAGTGCATGAAGTGAAAATGCTCAACCGTGGCAGCGACGGCGCCATGGTCTACGAGCCTGACCACTTGCGCATTGCCCCCGGCGACAGCGTACGCTTCCTGCCGAGCCACAGCGGGCATAATGCCGCCAGCGTGGCGGGCCTGCTACCCACCGGTGCCGAGCCGTTCAAGAGCAAGCTGAACCAACCGTTCGAGCACACCTTCCGCGTGCCGGGCGTATACGGTATCCAGTGCATTCCGCACGTGGCCATGGGCATGGTCATGGTGATCCAGGTCGGTGACGCGCCTGCAGCCGAATTGCCGGCCAGCTTGCCGGCGCGGGCCAAAGCCCGCTTTGCCGCACAGTTGCAAAAGCTCGAGGCCGGGCAGTGAGGCGGCTATTCGGGCCGCTCACACCCTGGCCGGCTCCGCCCCGTTGCACAGCAATGGCTTTACCGAGGATGGCAACTGGAACCTCATCAACCGCCGTGCGTTCGACCCAGTGACCCAGGGCGCGATCTTCATCGCCAATAGGCACGTTCCCACAGGTCAGCGTAATCGCAACTGCATGTGCGTGGTCTGCCACACCGGGTCCTGCTCCACATCCACCACCGTGAAGCCTTGCCGCTCCCAGAACGCAATGGCACCCGGCAGAAACGGATGAGTATGCAAGTAAAGGCAGTCCAAGCCCGCTTGCATCGCCCGTTCGCGCAAGGCACCAAACAAGGCAGCCGCCAGGCCATGCCTGCGGTAGGCCGGCAACACGAACAGCCGCACCACCTCGACTACCCGCTCTGCGCGGTAATCAAGCTGGGCAAAGCGATGGTCATAGGGCAAGTAACCGATCACCGCGACCAGCCGCCCACCCTCACGGGCTTCCAGAAAGCAGCCCGCACCGTCCAGGTAAGTGTCGGCGAAATGCGCCAGGTCACGCGGCAAGGGTGCGTTGGCGAGCATCGGGAAAAGCGCGCGCCGGGCGCTGTCGACAAACGCCAGCACTTCGGCAATAGCGTCACGCGCCACAGGTTGCAGGGTCCAGTTCGGCATCGGTCTATTGCCAGTGTGGTTGGGAGCGCACGGTTCTACCGCAGCGTGCCGCATAAGGCAAATCACAGGGCTCGTCGTGCCAAGGCGGACATCGGTATAATCAGCAGTCTTCACTGCCCGACCAGGCCACACCATGCCTCGCCTCCCGAAGTTGCTGTTACCCCTGTTGCTGGCTGCTGCATTCACCGCCTGCGACCAGAAACCCTCCCGTGAAGATCAGATCCTCAGCCAGCTGCCGCTGCAGGACGCCTACACGCACAACATCGAGCGCATGTCCGCGCTGCTGGGCCGCACTCACCCGCAGCTGTCGCAAGCGACCATTCAGGACGTACTGCGCAAGCACCTCACCGTCGAGGACCAGCGCCGGGACCTGTTCCGCCTGTACAGCGAAAAAAACTTCAGCGACGCCGAATTCGCCACCATCGTCGCCGCCACCCAGGACCCCGCCAAAGCTCGCGCCCTGGAAGACACCGAAGCCGGCAAACGCTTGAGCGAAAAACTCACCGCCCTGATGCGCGAAACCGCCCGCGATGTGAACGTGCAAGCCTTGGTGGAGCAGCGTATGCAAGAGGTGGAAGATGAGCTTGATGCGCTGGACAAAGCAGGCTCTTGACCGCTGCCCGGCAAGGTAACTTCCGTTCAGCCGCCCTTTACGATCACCCGAGGTCAGGATTGACACACACCAAGCATGGATTGCGCCTGGATCTACGTACACTCATTCTGGTGCTCTGCGCCCTTACCGCAGTGGTCATGCTGTGCGCCAGCTATTTCGCCAGCTACCGGGTGCAGCGCCAGCTATTGATCGACAACGCCCTGGAAGCCAACCGGGTGTATGCGACCAAGCTGGCCAGCATCACCGAAACCTTCATTGGCAACGCCTTGCAGCAACTGATGTTCAGCGCCGGCGTGCAAAGCCGGCAGTTGAGCGACACCACAGCGCTGCAGTTGGAAACCGACCGCGTACTGGGCCAGAGCATGGCCTTCAACTCCACCTTCGTGATCGATGCCAACGGTGTACTGCTGGCAGTATCCCCCGCCCCGCTACGCCACCTGGTCGGCACCCACGTGCAGTCACCCGGCGCTCTGGAAGCCCTGCAGGAACGCCGTCCGTTGGTTTCCACGCCCTACCTGTCGGCGGCCGACAACCTGGTGGTGGCGCTGTCGCAACCCATTTTCGACCGCAACGGCCGCTACCTGGGGTATGTGGGTGGCAGCCTGTACCTGCGTGAACGCAACATCCTCAACAGCCTGCTGGGCGAGCATTTCTACAAGGACGGTTCGTACCTGTATGTGGTCGACCGCAACCGACGCCTGCTGTACCACCCCAATAGCGAGCGGGTAGGCACGGTGGTGGAGGGCAATGCGCTGGTCGACCAGTTGGCGACGCTGGACAGCGGTACCCGGCAGCTGACCAATAGCCTGGGCGTGGAAATGCTCGCCGGCTTCGCCACCGTCCCCAGCGCCGGCTGGGGCGTGGTAGCGCAGCAGCCCTTGGTGCAGACGGTGGCGCCGTTGCACCACCTCGTGCTGAACGTGATCGCCAGTTCAGCGCCCTTGGCGCTGGTTGGCAGCCTGCTGCTGTGGTGGCTGGCCCGTACCATCGCCCGCCCGCTGTGGAAACTCGCCGCCGGTGCCCGCACGATGGACCGCGCCGGTACCGCCGAGCACTTGCATCAGGTGCGGGCCTGGTACTTCGAGGCGGCAGAGCTCAAGCGCGCGTTGCTGTTCAGCCTGAACTTGCTGCAAGAGCGTATCGGCCGGCTCAATCGGGACGCCCAGACCGATCCGCTGACCGGCCTGGGCAACCGCCGCAGCCTGGAAATCAGCCTGTCGTTACTGGAGGCTGAAAACCGGGAGTTTGCAGCCATTGCGCTGGATATCGACCACTTCAAGCGGATAAATGACAGCCATGGACACGAAGTGGGCGACCAGGTGCTGCGCCAGCTGGCGGAGCTCATGCGCCGTTGTTGCCGCGAGGGCGACCTGCTGTGTCGCACCGGTGGCGAGGAGTTCCTGATATTGCTGCCTGGGGCCACCCTGAACGTGGCGGCCGCGGTGGCCGAACGGTTGCGTGTGACCGTACAGGATATGCCGGTGGAACCGGTGGGGGCAGTGACGATTTCGCTGGGGGTGACGCACTGGGATGGCGAGACTCACGGCGAGCCCATGAACGCATTGGGCGAGGCTGACCGGGCGCTTTACCGGGCCAAGCAGGAGGGGCGCAACCGGGTCGCTTTTGCCTGAACGTCTAGAGTTGTCTGCAGGGGGCGGGCTTGCCCGTGAAATGCCGTTACAGGCAACGATGAATCGGTGACTTGTAACAATTCCTGTCATAAAACTGCAGTGTTTCAGTCATAGGATTGACCCCGACCTGACATTTTCACTTCATGGATGAGCGTCTCATGCGTCGTGTGGTTTTCAATCAGAAAGGTGGCGTCGGCAAATCCAGCATCGCCTGCAACCTCGCCGCTGCCAGTGCCGCCGAGGGCTACCGAACCTTGCTGGTCGACCTCGACCCGCAGGCCAATGCCACCTTCTACCTCACCGGGCTGGTCAACGACACCATTCCTGCCGGCATCGCCGACTTCTTCCGCCAGACCTTGTCGCCGGTTACCGCCGCCGGCAAGAAGCACCGCGTGGCCATCACCGAAACCCGCTACCGCAACCTGCACCTGGTCACCGCCAGCCCTGACCTCAGCGACCTGCAAAGCAAGCTGGAGAGCAAGTTCAAGATCAACAAGCTGCGCAAGTTGCTGATAACGCTGGGCGAGGACTATGAGCGAATCTACATCGACACCCCACCCGCGCTGAACTTCTACACCTTCAGCGCGCTGGTGGCGGCCGAGCGTCTGTTGATTCCGTTCGACTGCGACAGTTTCTCGCGCCAGGCCCTGCACAGTGTCATGGCCGAGGTCGAAGAACTGCGCCAGGACCACAACCCCGCGCTGGTGGTGGAAGGTGTGGTGGTCAATCAGTTCGCCGGGCGCACGGCGCTGCACCAGACTTTGGTCGATCAACTGCGCAACGAAGGCATGCCGGTATTGCCGGTGTACCTGAGCAGTTCGATCAAGATGCGCGAATCGCACCATGCCTCGGTGCCATTGGTGCATTTGGCGCCGCGGCATAAACTGGCCCTGGAATTCATCGATTTACTGGATGTGCTTGAGCGTGCGGCCTGACAGGCCGTTGGGGGTACTCCAGCTGTCACCTGCTGCACCGGTCGAATCAGGTATACCGAGGTCGCCCTCGACAAAGCGCGTTGCAGCGCTCGGCTATCTACTGGCAAGCACAATAACGATGGCGCGGCCCGACTGCGCCACTTTCAACATGGCTGCCAAAGGAAACCGGAGAGCACCCGCATGTCCGCACATCATGAGGTATCCCCCGCCACCCTGCGTAGGGTGATTGCCGCTTCGGCCATCGGCAATTTCGTCGAATGGTTCGACTTCGCCGTGTACGGCTTTCTCGCCACGCTGATCGCCAGCCAGTTTTTCGCCAGCGAAGACGCCAGCGTAGCCTTGCTCAAAACCTTCGCGGTGTTCGCCGTGGCCTTCGCCCTGCGTCCCTTGGGCGGCATCGTCTTCGGCGCCTTGGGCGACCGCCTGGGACGCAAGCGCATCCTGTCGCTGACCATCTTGCTGATGGCCGGCTCCACCACGTTGATCGGCCTGCTGCCGACCTACGCCAGTATCGGCCTGGCAGCCCCGGCGCTGCTGACCCTGGCCCGCTGCCTGCAGGGTTTTTCTGCCGGTGGCGAATATGCCGGGGCCTGCGCCTACCTGATGGAGCACGCGCCTGACAACAAGCGCGCCTTTTATGGCAGCTTCGTGCCTGTGTCGACCTTTTCCGCCTTTGCCTGTGCGGCGGTGATCGCGTATGGCCTGGAAGCCAGCCTGTCGACCGAGGCGATGAATGCCTGGGGTTGGCGCATTCCGTTCCTGATTGCAGCACCGCTGGGCCTGGTCGGCCTGTACCTGCGCTGGCGCATGGAAGAAACCCCGGCGTTCCGCGAAGCCGTCGCCCAAGGCAAGGAGCACGAGCATTCACCGCTGAAGGAAACCCTGCGCCACCATGGCCGGGTCATTCGCAACCTGGGGGCGTTCATTTCGCTGACCGCATTGTCGTTCTACATGTTCACCACCTACTTCGCCACCTACCTGCAACTGGTCGGCAACCTGACCCGCGCGCAGTCACTGCTGGTAACCACCGTGGCCCTGCTGTTCGCTGCGGTCGGCTGCCCGCTGGCCGGGGCATTTTCGGACCGGGTGGGGCGACGCAAGACCATCGGCTTTACCTGCCTGTGGGTGATGCTGTGCGTGTTCCCGGCGTACTGGCTGGCCAGCTCTGGCTCGATGTCGGGTGCGCTGCTGGGGGTGATCCTGCTCGCGGTGGGGGCATTGTGCAGCGGCGTGGTTACCGCAGCCTTGCTGTCGGAAAGCTTCCCTACCCGTACCCGCTACACCGCTTCGGCAATTACCTACAACGTGGCCTACACGCTATTTGGCGGCACAGCACCGCTGGTGGCAACCTGGCTCATCGGACAGACCGGCAGCAGCCTGGCACCGGCGTTCTACCTGGTGGTGATTGCGCTGGTGGCGTTGGTGGGCGGGTTGGCGTTGCCGGAAACGTCGCGGATTTCTTTGCATGACGACCTGGGTGTGGACGGGGTACGGGCTGGTGCCCGAAGGGTCGTTTGAGGTTGTTGGGGCTGCCTTGCAGCCCCACGTACTCAGCCTTCCTGCTGCTCATCCCGCCGATACGCCCACTGATACAACGCCGGCAACACCAGCAATGTCAGCGCGGTAGAAGACAAGATTCCGCCAATCACCACCGTTGCCAGTGGCCGCTGCACCTCTGCCCCGGTCCCGGTAGCCAGGGCCATCGGTATGAACCCCAGCGAGGCCACCAGCGCCGTCATCAGTACTGGCCGCAAGCGGGTCAGCGCCCCCTCCTCGACCGCCGCCCGCAGCGTGCGCCCTTCCTCGCGCAGCCCGCGGATAAAGGCAATCATCACCAGCCCGTTCAACACTGCCACTCCCGACAATGCAATGAACCCGACGCCGGCAGAAATAGACAGCGGAATATCACGCACCCACAGCGCCAGCACCCCGCCGGTCAGGGCAAAGGGGATGCCGGTGAACACCAGCAGGCCATCCCTGAGGTTGTTGAACATCATCAGCAACAGCGCCATGACCAGCAGCAAGGCCACCGGCACCACCACCTGCAGGCGCTCGGCTGCCGACTGCAACTGTTCGAACTGCCCTCCCCAACGCGTCCAGTAACCCGGTGGTACCTGCACCTGGTCGATCAGGGCCTGCTCAGCCTCTTGCACAAACGAGCCCAGGTCGCGTCCACGCACGTTGGCACTGACCACCACCACGCGCTTGCCATCCTCGCGGCTCACCTGATTCGGGCCCAGTTGCAGGTTCAGCGTGGCGACCTGCGACAGCGGGATGAAACCGATTTGCCCGGCCCCCTCAGCGGCACTGGCCGGAACCGGAATCAGCAGGCTGGCCAGCCCGTCGACATCGGTACGCAAGGTCTCCGACAGGCGCACGACCATGTCGAAGCGGCGGTCGCCTTCATACAGCGTACCGGCGGTGCGGCCGCCCACGGCAATGGCGATGGCATCCTGCACATCGCCCACATTCAGGCCATGACGTGCGGCCTTGTCACGGTCGATGTCGATGGTCAGTACCGGCAGGCCCGTCGTCTGCTCCACCTTCACCTCGGACGCGCCCGACACCCCTTGCAGGCTGGCAGCGATCTGTGCGGCAGTGCGGTTGAGCACCTCCATGTCGTCACCGAACAGCTTCACCGCCACATCACTGCGCACCCCGGAAATCAGCTCGTTGAACCGCAGCTGAATCGGCTGCGACAGCTCGTAGTTGCTGCCCGGCACACTGGCAGCGGCGCGTTGCACCTGGGCGATCAGCTCATCCCGCGGTTTGCCCGGGTCAACCCATTGTTCGCGCGGGCGCAGCATCACGTAGGCATCGGAAATGTTCGGCGGCATCGGGTCGGAGGCAATCTCGGCAGTGCCGGTGCGGGCAAACACCCGCTCCACCTCCGGCACCTGAGCGATGATCGCCTGCTCCAGGCGCTGTTGCATGTCCACCGACTGCGACAGGCTGGTGCCCGGCACGCGCAGGGCCTGCAGGGCGAAGTCACCCTCGCTGAGGCTGGGGATGAACTCGCTGCCCATGCGGCTGGCCATCACGCCCGACAACAGCACCAGGGCGGCGGCGGCGGCACATGCCAGTTTGCGCCGGCCCAGCACCCAGGCCAGCACCGGGGCATAGCGCTGCCGTGCCGTACGCATCACCAGGCCTTCCTCTTCCTTGACCTTGCCGGTGACGAACAGGGCAATGGCTGCCGGAACGAACGTGACCGAAAGGATCATCGCGCCCAACAGGGCCATGACCACGGTAAAGGCCATAGGGTGGAACATCTTGCCCTCGACCCCGGTCAGGGCAAAGATCGGCAGGTACACCACCATGATGATCAACTGCCCATAGATCAGCGGCCGGCGTGCTTCGCGGGCAGCGGCAAACACCTCATGGAACCGTTCGCCGCGGGTCAGCATGCGACCGTGGCGCTGCTGGGCATGGGCCAGGCGACGGATGGCGTTTTCCACGATCACCACCGCGCCGTCGACGATGATGCCGAAGTCCAGCGCGCCCAGGCTCATCAGGTTGGCACTGACCTTGTTGCTGAACATGCCGGTAAAGGTGAACAGCATCGAAAGCGGGATAACCATGGCCGTGATCAGCGCAGCGCGAATGTTGCCGAGGAACAGGAACAGCACGGCAATCACCAGGATCGCACCTTCGATCAGGTTCTTCTTCACCGTGGCGATGGCTTTCTCCACCAGGTTGGTGCGGTCGTACACCGTCACGGCGACTACGCCCTTGGGCAGGTTGCGATTGATCTCGACCAATTTTGCAGCGACCGCCTGCGACACCGTGCGGCTGTTCTCGCCAATCAGCATGAACACCGTGCCCAGCACCACTTCCCGACCGTTTTCGGTGGCTGCCCCCGAGCGCAGCTCTTCGCCAAGGCCAACCTGGGCGACATGGCTGACGCGGATCGGCGTGCCGTCGACGCTGGAGATAACGATGTTGGCAATGTCTTCGGCCGAGGCCACCTGGCCCGGCGCGCGAATCAGCAACTGCTCGCCATTGCGCTCGATATAGCCAGCGCCAATGTTGGCGTTATTGCGCTCCAGCGCTGCAATCAGGTCGTTGAGGGTGAGCTTGTAGGCCGCCAGGCGCTTGGGCTCTGGTGCAATGAGGTATTGCTTGGCATGGCCGCCGATGCTGTTGACCTCGGCCACACCCGGTACATTGCGCAGCTGCGGCTTGATGATCCAGTCCTGAATCACCCGCAGGTCAGTTGGGGTGTAAGGCGTACCGTCTTCCTTGAGCGCCCCCTCCTGGGCTTCCACCGTCCACAGGAAAATTTCCCCCAGCCCGGTGGAGATCGGCCCCATGCCCGCCTCGATGCCCTCAGGCAATTGCTCGCGGGCCACCTGCAGGCGCTCGTTGACCAGTTGGCGGGCGAAGAAGATATCGGTGCCATCATCGAAAATGACCGTGACTTGCGACAGGCCCGAGCGCGACAGCGAGCGGGTCTGCTTGAGCCCTGGCAGGCCAGCCATCGCGGTCTCGATGGCAAAGGTGATGCGCTGCTCGGTCTCCAGCGGCGAATAGCCGGGGGCGGCGGTGTTGATCTGCACCTGGACGTTGGTGATGTCCGGCACAGCATCGATTGGCAGTTTCTGGTAGCTGTGGATACCCACCGCGGCCATCAGGACCACGGCCAGCATCACCACCAGGCGCTGCTCGATGGCAAATTGAATCAGGCGTTCGAACATGCAGGTGTCCCCGTGATCAGTGGCTGTGCTCGGCCGAGCCCTTGCCCAGTTCCGACTTGAGGACAAAGCTGCCGGCGGCCGCAACCTGAGTACCGGCGGCCAGGCCGCTGGTGATTTCCACCTGGCCAGCATCGCGACGGCCAGTCTTCACCGGGCGCGCCTCGAAGCCTTCCTCCGTGCGGGCGAACACCACGGTCTGCGCCTCCCAGGTTTGCAGGGCGCTTTCCGGCACCGCCACGGCGGCATCGAAGCGGTCGACGCTGACAGCCACATTGACGAACAGCCCGGGGCGCCAGGCGCCATTGGGGTTGGCCAGTGTGGCACGCACAGTGGCGGCACGGTTCTGCTCGCCGAGCAGGCTGCCGACGTAGTTGACCTTGCCCAGAACCTGGGCGCCCAGGTCCGGCGCACTGACCGTGACTTCACGGCCGGTCACCACCTTGCCCAGGTCACGAGGGGCCACGGCGAAGGTGGCCCACACCCGGCTCAGGTCGGACAGGGTGAACGCGTTGCTGGTCTCGTCGACCACCTCGCCCACGGTCAGGTGCTTCTCCACGACGACCGCATCGAAGGGGGCGCGCAGTTCATAGCGGTTGCCGGCACCGGCCGGCCCCACCGCTGCGACCTTCTGCCGAGCATTGGCCAGGGCGATCTCGGCCTCCTGCAGCGCCTGACGTGCCTGCAGGTAATCCTGCTCGGCGCTGATTCGCTCCTGCCACAGCTGTTGTTCCCGTTGAAAGGTCAACCGCGCCAGTTCCAGGCGACGTTGAGCGGCCTGCTGCTCACTGCGCAGGTCGGAGATCTGCTGACTGGCAATCACCGCCAGTACCTGGCCGCGCTTGACCGCCTGGCCCAGCTCGGCGTGCACCGCTTCGACCACACCCGGCACGCGGGGTACCACATGAGCGGTGCGGTCCTCGTCAAAGCGGATCTCACCCGGGAAGCTGATGGCGGTGCCCAGCTCACGGGGGCCTGCGTCAGCCAGTTGTATGCCAGCCGATTCGATCTGCGCGATAGACAGGTGCATCTGGCCTTCTTCTTCGCCGTGCTCCTTCTCCGCATGGCCTTCGACGGCCTGCGCTGCAGCATGGCCGTGGCTGTCTTCACCATGGTCGTCATGGGGGGCTTGAGCCTTGGACGCCTGGCCGAGGTTGCCGGTCCAGGCCAGGCCCGTGAGGCCAAGCGCAGCAATGGCGGCAGCCAGAAGGGCTAGCTTGCGTGGGTTAGTCATTGTTGCTCCTGCTATTGGGTTTGTTGCTCACGCCATCGAGATCGCCGTAGATCCGCTCCACTTGTGCACGCGCGTCGGTCGCCGAGGCCAGCGCCTCGAGGTACAGCCCGCGAGCCTCGATCAGCGTGCGCTGGGCGTCGAGTACATCGAGGAAAGCGAACTTGCCCATTTCAAAACCGCGGGTGGCGGTGTCCACGGCCTGCTGCGCAGCAGGCAGGATGGTGCGGTCATAGGCTTCAACGTCCTGCATCGCCGTCTCCCACTGGCTGATGGCACTACGGGTTTCACTGCGCAGACGCAGCGCCACGGCATTGCGCAGGTCACGCGCCTGGTCGGCGCGGCGCGCAGCTGCCAGAACATTGCCTTGGTTGCGGTCGAACAGCGGCAACGGCATGGACAGGCCAACCACGTTCACTCGCTCCCGGTCTTCGCGGCTGTACTGGCTGCCAAGGCTGACGGTGAGGTTGGGGATACGCTGGGCTTTTTCCGCCCCCAGGGAGGCGTCGCCGCGCTCGACTTGGGCAGCGGCCAGGCGCCATTCGGCAGTCTTTTCGACCTGGTCAAGCAAGGTGTCGGCACCCGGCGCAATGCCTGGCGAAAGGTTGGCTGCCTGCAACCGGTCGAAGCTTGCCAGCGGGCTGCCCGTCAACCGGGCCAAGGCCTGGTAGGCCACGCTGCGCTGGGTTTTCGCGCGGCGCACTTCGGCCTGGGCCTGGGCCAGTTGCACCTGGGCACGGGTGGCCTCCACCGGTGATGACTGGCCTGCCGTAACCCGCCCTTGCACCACCCGCAGACCTCGTTCAGTCAACGCCTGCGACTGCTGAGCCAACTCCAGCGCGGTCTGTGCACGCAAGGCAGCGTGGAAAGCCTGCACCACATCGGCCCGCAGGGCGTTGCGCTGGCGCTCCAGGTCAAGCTGGGCAATGGCCTGGCCGGCACCCGCCACGGCGAGACGTGCGCCGCGCTTCCCGCCCAGCTCCAGCGGCTGGCTGAGGGTGACGGTGGTGGTGCTGGTGTCGCGGCGGGTGTCCTCGACCTCCCAGGCCAGCTCCGGGTTGGGGAGCAGCCCGGCCTGGCGCCGTTCGCCATCGGCAATGCCAATTTCACGGCCGGCTGCAGCCAGCTCCGGGTTCTGGGCGAAAGCGGCGGTAAGCGCCTGGGGCAGGCTCAGCACCTGGCTGGCCTGGGCGCCGGTGGCACTGGCCAGCAGCAGACAGAGCAAGGCGATCTTGCGGGGGATGGGCACGAAACAGTCCTCTGGGCGAAGCATTGGCGAGGGACTGTAGAAAGGGCTGGTTATCGGGGCGGTGGCGGCAAGATTACAATTGTGTAATGACGCCCTGCAGTTCGTTGCAGGGGCAGCTTTGCACGGCTGGGTACAGGGCATTCAACGCCCAATAAGTTCGATAATCGCCCACTTTCCCGGTGCGACGATCTTGGCCAATTGACGGAACTAACCAGTCAGTACAAAACTACGTGCATTCAACAACAACAAAGCGATGCCCGTCATGAAGCCCCTTATTCTCGTGCTCAACGGCCCCAACCTGAACATGCTGGGCACCCGCGAGCCTGCCCAGTACGGCCACGAAACCCTCGCTGACCTGGCTCAGGGATGTGCCGACACTGCCCACGCCCACGGCCTGGAAATCGAATTCCGCCAGACCAACCACGAAGGCGAACTGATCGACTGGATCCACGCCGCCCGTGGCCGCTGCGCCGGCATCGTGATCAACCCCGGCGCCTGGACGCACACCTCGGTCGCCATCCGCGATGCCCTGGTGGCCAGCGAACTGCCGGTGATCGAGGTGCACCTGTCCAATGTGCACAAACGCGAGCCGTTCCGTCACTTGTCGTTCGTATCGTCCATCGCCGTCGGTGTCATCTGCGGCCTGGGCAGCCACGGCTACCGCATGGCGCTGAGCCACTTCGCCGAGCTGTTGCAGGAGCGTGCGGCATGAGCCAGCAAGCCATCCTCGCCGGCCTGATCGGCCGCGGCATCCAACTGTCACGTACGCCGGCCCTGCACGAACACGAAGGCGACGCCCAGGCCCTGCGCTACCTGTACCGGCTGATCGACGCCGACCAGCTGCAACTGGACGACAGCGCCCTGCCCGGCCTGCTCGAAGCCGCGCAACATACCGGTTTCACCGGGCTGAACATTACCTACCCGTTCAAGCAGGCGATCCTGCCGTTGCTCGACGAACTGTCCGACGAGGCCCGCGGTATCGGCGCGGTAAATACCGTGGTGCTCAAGGACGGCAAGCGCGTCGGCCACAACACCGATTGCCTGGGCTTTGCCGAAGGCTTGCGCCGTGGCCTGCCCGACGTTGCACGGCGCCAGGTGGTGCAGATGGGTGCCGGTGGCGCTGGCTCGGCCGTGGCCCATGCCCTGCTGGGTGAAGGGGTAGAGCGGCTGGTGCTGTTCGAAGTGGATGCGACCCGTGCGCAGGCGCTGGTGGACAACCTGAACGCCCATTTCGGCGCAGAGCGCGCCGTGCTTGGCACCGACCTGGCCACAGCACTGGCCGAAGCGGACGGGCTGGTCAACACCACGCCGGTGGGCATGGCAAAGCTACCGGGCACGCCACTGCCGGTGGCGTTGCTGCATCCCCGCCTGTGGGTGGCAGAGATCATCTACTTCCCGCTGGAGACCGAACTGCTGCGCGCGGCCCGGGCACTGGGCTGCCGCACACTGGATGGCAGCTACATGGCGGTGTTCCAGGCGGTGAAGGCATTCGAGCTGTTCAGCGGGCGGCAGGCGGATGCGGCCCGGATGCAGGCGCACTTTGCCAGTTTCACCTGATAGAAAAGTGTTGGCTTCTTCGCGGGCACGCCCGCTCCCACAGGTACTGCGCAAACGTTACTTATTGCACTCTCCCTGGGGGAGCGGGCATGCCCGCGAAGAGGCCGGTACAGGAGAATCACCCTTTTTCATCCAGCAACGCCTGTATCACCTGTTCCTGCTCGCCATAATCCCCCTCGCCAACGTGCACATGGCGCACCTGCCCCTTGCGGTCGACAAAGTAATGCGCAGGCCAGAACTGGTTGCCCCAGGCATTCCACACCTTGTAGTCATTATCTACCGCCACCGGATACCCGATACCCAACCGGGCTAACTTGTCCCGCAACGTGTCCACATCATGCTCGTAGTCGAACTCGGGCGTGTGTACCCCCACCACCACCAGCCCTTGATCGGCATAGCGCCGCGCCCAATCATTCACATGCGGCAGGCTGCGCCGACAGTTGATGCAGTCCCAGGTCCAGAAGTCCACCAGCACCACCTTGCCCTTGAGCCCCGGGGCATCCACGGGCGGCGAATTCAACCACTGGCTGGCGCCTGACAGCGACGGCATGGCGCCGTAGCTGTCGCGTGCCTTCAGGTGCCCAGCCAACCCAAGCCCCATCAGCGCCAGCGCAAAACCACCTGCCTTGAGCATCCGGCGCCGATCAATTGTCATGGCAACCGCCCGTGGCGTAGGTGCGGTACTGCACGCTTTGCCGCTGGCCATGGGAGTCAAGGTAGTCCATTCGGGTGTTCACCAGGCCGCAGGCGTTGCTCTGATCGTCCTGCACCGACAGCACTTTCTTCACATCCAGAGGCTCACCGTAGCGGTACTGCATGACCCCGCCATCCTGCATCGGGGCCGTGGCGGCCTGGGCAGCGATGGCGCCGAAGCTGAGCACGGCGAACAGGCTGGCGCTGGCGATAGTCTTGACGTTCATGGCATCTCTCCTGGGTAACACTTGGGGTGGGGAGTGTTGCTCCCCGGTCGAGAGCCATTTCACGTCAGCCAGGTATCCCGCATGTGTCTCCCAGCGTTGTGATATGCGTCCTGCTGTATCCCTACCCGTGCCAGATACACTGCAATACAAACTCCCGCAGGCAAGGGCGAACGCGCTCGGTACACTGCGCCCAACCCCCTTTGCACAGGAACCCAGCGCATGGAACACGTCGATCACATCCTGATCGTCGACGACGACCGCGAGATCCGCGAACTGGTCGGCAATTACCTGAAGAAGAACGGCCTGCGCACCAGCATCGTTGCCGACGGCCGGCAGATGCGCGCCTTTCTCGAAGCCAACAGCGTCGACCTGATCGTGCTCGACATCATGATGCCTGGCGACGACGGCCTGCTGTTGTGCCGCGAGCTGCGCGCCGGCAAGCACCGCAATACGCCGGTGCTGATGCTGACCGCCCGCAATGACGAAACCGACCGCATCATCGGCCTGGAAATGGGCGCCGACGATTACCTGACCAAACCATTCTCGGCCCGCGAACTGCTCGCCCGCATCAACGCCGTGCTGCGCCGCACACGCATGCTGCCGCCCAACCTGACCATCAGTGAAAGCAGCCGCCTGCTGGGTTTCGGTCAGTGGCGTCTGGACACCACCGCGCGCCACCTGCTCGACAACGAAGGCACCCTGGTGGCCCTGAGTGGCGCCGAGTACCGCCTGCTGCGGGTGTTCCTCGACCACCCGCAGCGGGTGCTCAGCCGCGAACAGCTGCTTAACCTGACCCAGGGCCGCGAAGCCGACATCTTCGACCGCTCCATCGACTTGCTGGTCAGCCGCCTGCGCCAGCGCCTGGGTGACGATGCCCGCGAGCCCAGCTGCATCAAGACCGTGCGCAGCGAGGGCTACGTGTTTTCGCTGCCGGTGCAATTGCTCGAGTCCCCCTCATGAAATGGCCGCGCACCCTGGCCTCGCGCCTGGCGATGATCTTCTTCACCGGCCTGGTGTTGGCTTATGGTCTGTCGTTCGGCCTGCAGGCCTACGAGCGCTACATCAGCAGCCGTTCGATGATGCTCAGCAACCTCGAACAGGACGTGGCGACTTCGGTTGCCATCCTCGATCGCCTGCCTGCAGCCGAGCGTGCCGCCTGGCTGCCGCGCCTGGAACGGCGCACCTACCGCTATCGCCTCGACCAGGGCCTGGCAGGCGAAGCGATGGCCAGCAGTGACCCACCGATGGCCGCCGCGTCGATCGTCAAGGCCATTGGCAGCGACTACCGCCTGACCTTCCTGGAAATCCCGGGGCCCAATGCGCACTTCCAGGCGCACCTGAACCTGGCCGACGGCGCGCCACTGACCATCGACGTGACACCCGCACCGGTCCCGGTAGCCCGTTGGTTGCCCGTGGTGCTGCTGATTCAGCTGGCTGTGCTGTTGCTGTGTACCTGGCTGGCGGTACGCCTGGCCATCGGCCCGCTAACCCGTCTGGCCCAGGCAGTGGACAACCTCGACCCGGACCAGCCCGGCGTGCAACTGGATGAAAGCGGGCCACGCGAGGTGCGTTACGCTGCCGTGGCCTTCAACGCCCTGCAGGCGCGCATTGCTGCCCACCTCAAGGAACGCATGCAGTTGCTGGCGGCCATTTCCCACGACCTGCAAACCCCGATCACTCGCATGAAGTTGCGGGTCGAAGTGATGGATGAGGGGGTCGAAAGGGACAAGTTCTGGAGCGACCTGGATGAAATGGAACACCTGGTGCGCGAAGGCGTGGCGTATGCCCGCAGCATGGACAGCAGCACCGAAGCGACCTGCCGGGTCAACCTTGATGCCTTTCTCGACAGCCTGGTATTCGACTACCAGGACAGCGGCGCCCAGGTCGAACGCCACGGCAGCAGCGATACCCTGCTTGAAACACGCCCGCATGCGCTGCGCCGGGTACTGGTGAACCTGGTCGACAACGCCCTGAAGTTTGCAGGTGCTGCCGAGCTGCAAGTGTCACGCGAGGGCAGTACCACCATCATCCGCGTGCTCGACAACGGGCCAGGGATACCCGGTGACGAGCTGGATGAAGTGCTCAAGCCGTTCTACCGGGTGGAAGGTTCACGCAATCGCAGCACGGGTGGCACCGGCTTGGGATTGGCCATTGCCCACCAGCTGATCCAGGCCATGGGGGGCCGGCTGACCCTGAGCAACCGCGAACAGGGCGGATTGTGCGCGCAGATCGAACTCACCTGAAGTGCGATCGTTGGCAGGAACGGCCTTGGATCTCGATCGGGCCGTTCCTGTAAAACGCGAGGTCGCCTCTACAAACAGATACACAACTGCATCCCCCTGACACACTGCAGATACCCCGCCCCGAGACACTCCCGGTCACACAACCACACCCCGGGAGTCCCTGATGAAAGCCCTCACCTTGCCCTCCGGCTGGAAGCTGTTCGCCGCCCTCGCCGGCCTGACCTTGGCGATGACCGCCATAGTCCTGGCCAGCCAACCTGACCCGGACGGCTTGCGCAGTGCCATTCGTGCCACCGCACGCAGCTCGTTCGCACTGTTCCTGCTGGCGTTCCTGGCCTCGTCGCTGGTGACCTTGCTGCCTGGCACATCAAGCCGCCGCATGCTGCAAGAGCGACGCTACCTGGGGTTGGCATTCGCGTTCTCCCACACCGTGCACGGCGTGCTGATTTATCGCTACGCCCAGCAATTTCCCGAGCTGTTCTGGGCCGGCCGCACACTGACTTCCAGCCTGCCCGGCACAGTCGGCTACCTGTTCGTGCTGCTGCTCACCGCCACCTCGTTCAAGCCCCCCATGCGGCTGTTGGGCGGCCGTGCCTGGCAAGCGCTGCACAGCAGCGGCATGTGGGTACTGGCTGCCGTGTTCTGCCTGTCGTTCTACAAACGCATCCCCATGGGGGGGTGGTACCCGCTGGCGTTCGCCCTGATGTTCAGCGCCATCGCCGTCAAGCTCACCGCCAAAGTGGCCCGTAAACAACGCCGCAGCACCCGCGCCCTTGCCTGAGAGAGCACCGCAAATGACGACCTTGACCCGTACCCTGACCACCGTTGATCGCCTCGGCAGCTGGAGTGCCGACGTGCCATTACGGGTATTTCTGGCCTGGGAGTTTTTCGAATCCGGCCTGGAGAAATTCAATGGCAGCAACTGGTTCGCCGACCTGCAGTCCAACTTCCCGTTCCCCTTCAACCTGCTGCCCGCGGAGCTGAACTGGCAGCTGTCGATGTGGGCCGAGTTGGTGCTGCCGTTGCTGCTGCTGTTGGGCCTGGGTACCCGGCTGGCATCGTTGGGTTTGATGGTGGTCACCGTTGTAGCGATAGCGGCAGTGCACTGGCCGGCGCACTGGTCGGGCCTGGCGGAGCTGGCCCAAGGCTATGCCATTACCGACCAGGGCTTCGGCAATTACAAATTGCCATTGATCTACCTGGTGGCGTTACTACCCCTGCTGCTCAAGGGCGCCGGGCGCCTTAGCCTGGATCATTGGCTTGGCATGCGGTTCGGCAGATGAGGATCGGGGGCTGCTGCGCAGCCCCCTATGCCTTCAGACGGTTCCGACAATGACGCCCTGCTCGCGCAATGCCTCCAACAATGCCAACCCTTGCTGCACATCCCCGCCCAATGCCTGCAGCCGCTCTCTTCCAGTCCCCTGCTCCACCAGCAACCGATACGCCATAGGTGCCAACCGGGCAAAACGCACCTGCAACCGGGCATCGCGATAAACCAGCAGCAAGCTCGGCGATGCTGGGGCAGCCGTTGGCTGGTAGTCCCCGCCAATGCGTTCCACCGGCCAACGATAGGCCAGCACCCGCGCCACACAAGACAACAACGGCGCTCCAGCCAGCAGGTCACCACCCGGGTCATGCGCCGGGTCCTCGGCATCGCTCAGGTACAGCTGCGCCTCGACCCACTCATAATGCGCCAGCTCCAACTGCCAAGGGGTGTCCAGCGCCACACCTTGCAAGTAGTCGACGAAGGTCTCGGCAATTTCGGTAAACAACGGCGTCTGGCAACGGTAACTGGCGTAGAAATCACGTACTCGGGCGTGCCAGCGCTGCTCGCCCAACGCCTGGCGCATGACCGGGAAGCTGCCAGCCAGCAACCCTTCGATGGCACCATAGAACAATTCACGGTAAACCTTCAGGCGCCGGGCCTCGACGCCGGGCGGCGGGGCATGGCACTGTGGGTCGCGCAGGTGACGGGCCAAGGCATACTGCTGCGCACGCAGGGTCTCATTCATCTGCTTGCCCTCCGGCAGCGCATTGCGCAGCACGCATACGCGCCGTCTCGGCCAACAGTTCGGCCAAGGGCGGGTAGTTGAAATCACGCTCAAGCACCGTCGGCTTTACCCCAAAGCGCACGCAAGCGCTGGCGTACAGCGTCCAGACATCCTCCTTCACGGCCGCCCCGTGGGTATCCACTTTGAGGTCAGGCGCTTCATCGTAATGCCCGGCAACGTGCATCCCGGTCACGCGCGCCGGGGGCAAGCCTGCAAGGAATTGCTGGGCGTCGTAGCCATGGTTGCAGGCGTTGACATAGACATTGTTGACGTCCAGCAGCAGGTCACAATCCGCCTCTTCGAGCACCGCCTGGATGAAGTCGAGCTCGCTCATCGCCTGATACGGCGCGGCGTAGTAGCTGATGTTCTCCACGGCAATGCGCCGCTCCAGCTGCTCCTGAGCCTGGCGTATGCGCGCGGCCACATGGTGTACGGCTTCATCGGTGAACGGGATGGGCATCAGGTCGTACAGGTGCCCGTCATCACTGCAGTAGCTCAGGTGCTCGCTGTACAGTCGCACCTGGTATCGCTCGAGAAACTGCCGGGTCTGCTCAAGGAAATGGCGGTCCAGCGGGGCACTGCCACCCAGCGATAAAGACAACCCATGGCAGGTGACAGCAAAGCGCTCCGCCAACTGGGCCAAGCCCTTGCCATAGGCGCCGCCCACGGCAATCCAGTTTTCCGGCGCACACTCGAGAAAGTCCACTGCACCCGCCTCCATGGCCAGCAGTTCCGGCAACAGGCCGCGACGCAAGCCTAGCCCGATGTTCAACATCGCAGGACACATAAAAGTTCTCCAACAAGCACAACGCCCCGCCTGGCCAGCAGGAGGAGCGTTGTGGCGTTTCATGGGGTAGAACGTCAGGGCTTGCCGGTCAGGTGGCTGAACAAGCCATCAGGCATGGCTTTGCCATTGGCCTGGTAAATCGCCTTGAGGTGATCGGCCGCTTCCTGCTCGGAGATGAAACCGTCATGGTTGCGGTCGATCGTGTCGAAATCACGGGCACGGTCCTTGGCCACCGCCAGAAACTCATCGCGCGAGACCTTGCCATCGTGATTGCTGTCGGTTTTGGCGAACGAAGCGTCACCGCACTTGCCTTCACCACACTTGCCCTCAGCCCCAGCCTTGGCGCCGGCGCCGCACTTACCCTCACCGCACTTGCCTTCGCTTTGGGAAGCCTTGCCGCTCCCCCCGCACTTGCCCTCACCACACTTGCCCTCGCCGGCCACTTTGGCCGAGGCCAGTTGGTAACCTTGAGCCAGCGGCTCGACGGCGAACGCACTGTTGCTCAATGCCATGCTGCCGATCAGGGCGGCGCCGAGCAGGCCGAGGGTGTTTTTTGCTTGAGTCATGATGCAGCTCCACTGGGGTTGGAAAGTGGAGCCATTAGGCCGTTGCGGTTTGTCGTGGATGTATCGTGCCAGGCGCACTTTTGTATGGCAGTAGGTCTGCAGCACAGGCAGATACAGTGCGATACACACCACCCGGCAACGGGCCCCAAGTTGCCTTGGGGCCATCAGGCGTGATCAGTCTTCCAGCGGTTTGGGCGGGGCCGCTGGCTTGGCGGGCTTGGCTGGCTTGCTGTCCTTGTCCTTGGCTTGCGGGGCCGCCGCTACGGGCTCGGGCGCCGCCACCGCCTTTTCGCTGGCAGGCAGTTCATCGACCGCTTTGAGGATCACCTGTGGGTCGATGGCCTCGCCGGTGTCGTCGTCCTTGAGCATGTGCCGCTCACCATCCTTGCCCACCAGGATCACCTTGGTACCCTTGCTCGCACCCAGCTTCAGTTCCCGAATCAGGGCCATTGTGGTCTGCTGCTCGAGGTTCTTGTCCTCTCGCTTGCCCATCATGTTGGCGACGCTGTACAGGACAAGGTTGCGCTCCTTGAACGCTGCCTGGGTGGCCGGGTCTTCGAGCGCTTTGTTCAGCCCCCGCAACGTTGGGTCGGCACTGCTGGGAGCGATAACCACCAATGGTCTGGCCTTGCCCAGTTCCTTGGCTAGAGGCGCATCACTGTCTGCGGCAAACAGGGGGCCGGCAACAGCAAGCAAGGTTGCGAGGGTCAGTGACCGGACAAGCATGCGTATCTCCTTATTGTCTCGATAAACCAATGACTACAGATCACGGAGAAAAATCCGACAGGGAGCCTAAACCACTTCATTCCAGAACGGGGTGCGCAAAAGTAACTGTCGATTTCCGAGCCACCTGAAGCCAAGACTACGGCGCTGGTACAAACCACATTCAGCTTGACTGAGCATAGCCCAAAGCCGCTTTGGCAGGGCCGGGCAAGCCTTTGCCCTGAGCGCATGTCAACGTACATCGATCGAGGGCCCCTTGGGTCCCATTTCCATCGCTTGAATCGTCATATCCAGCATCAGCCCTCTGCGTGCAGCGCGCTGAGCATCACGAATGGCATCCGCCTGGTCGATCCTGGCCCCTTCGCTCAGCGCTTCGTCGTCAAGCACGGTTTCAAGCTGCCTTCTGAACGGCAGGTCGACCGCAGCGAATCGCTCAGGATGGGAACGCTCCAGGTGCGCCTGCCAAAATTCACGGTCAACCATGGAGCGGGCAATCTCTTCCGGTGTTTCTGCATCCCGCACCGCAGCCTCCGCCTCTGCAAGGTCCGCCTCCAGGACGCCTGAGATCGCAAGAAAGCTCATTTCTCCCACCTGCAATGGCAGGTCGAGACGCTCCCTCAGCCCGATCCTGAAAGCCAACCCCACCTCGCTTCCTTCCAGCGTCCTGCCATGCTGTAGCGCCCATCGGGTAGCGAACATGTCGACTGCATCCTGGCGCCATAAACGTCTGCCCAGGTCTAGCAAAGCGCGTTCGCTTTCTCCCTGAGCCGCGTGCTCAACCTGCCAAACCAGCAAATTCAGCTCAAGGTTGCTCAAGCACCAGGTTGCACCGTCCTGGCACCCCCACTCATCATTGGCCACTGACAGCAAGTTCTGCCGCAGCTCTGGCGTAATGGCCATCGCTTGCAATACCGCCATTACCCGATTGCCCAGTGCACGCGCATTGACACGGAAGTCTTCGGACAGCAACAACTGGCGAAGCACACGGAAAAAACGCTCGGCGTCCTGCCCTGCATCCAGCGAGTCCCAGGCAGCAAGCATCAAGCCGCGATGCTCCGGGGCCACGGCATCCCCCCAGACTTCACGCGCGTGCTGCAGCCGCAGAAGCACTTGCTCCTCGTCGAGGGCCGGATCGACGCTGCTCAACGAAGCCTGCAAGCGTAACGTCTGGGCCTCGCCCAAGGGGTTCGCATTCAAGCGAAACCGCCGCCGATGCCACACGGGCAATTGGTAGAAGCCCTCTGGAATGTGCCTGATCCGGTTATCCCGCAAGTCAACGGATACCAACTGAGCGTTGTCGAACACGCCCAGTGGAAACTGCGAGATCTGTGTGTCGCGCAAGTTCAGCCAACGCAATTCAGCCAAACCCGCCAACGTGAACCTGCTCCCCAGGGGGTTGTGGGACAGGTCGAGAGACTGCAGGCTCGTGCAACTGGCCAGTGTGGCGGTTTGTGCAGTGTTCAGGACGATCCGGTTATTGGTCAGGCTCAGATGCCGCAACTGCGGTATCTGCAGCAACGGCTGCGGAAGGCGCGTCAACAGGTTCCCTCCCAGATCGAGGGTTAGCAGGTTAGGGAAAGCCAGCAATAGGCTGCTGGGCACCTCCAGAAGGTCAAGGTGCAGCAGCGACAGGCTGGTCACACCTCTGAAGCTGACCTGTGGGGGTATGTTGGGCAAGCCGCTCGATCTGAAATTGCAGAACATGACGTGGAGGTTTTCCTGTGCATTGATCTGCAGTTCCCCCACGCCCACCGACCGCCGCCAACAATTGAACAACGTCTGGCGTAAAGCCTCTCGATCTTCCCTGACATCGCCCTGCCCTCGTGCCACCCAGGTATTCAGTGTGATGCGCAGGATGGCGAACTCATTGCGAAGGTCAGCCAGTACATGTTCAATCTGCTGCCCTGAACGCCTGGCGTCATCGGCGAAGGTCTCGACCTGCTCATCACTCAACCACGGAAAGAGATCGCGCAGCGTTGCCCTCAGGGCACTCCCCCTTGATGCGAAACCACCTACTCCGCCACCACCCAGTGGGTAGCCAATACGTCCATCGGCCAAGCGCATGGGCCCTCGGACAGCACCCGGGCGTACCGCGCCAAGCAAACGACTGATCTCATCACGATGGCGTGCCGCTTCGCGCGCCAGTATCACCCTGAGGTTGTGCGCAAATGGATCGCCGATCCCCATCGCCGCCCTCTGCGCTTCGGTATAGGCTGGCGCCATGACGTCAAACAACTCACCTGCCTCACCCAGCGCCGTGCCCTGGCTGCCATGCAGTTGAAACGTACCGTTCACGTGCACCAGATCGAACGCCCGCTGCCCTTGCTCGGTCTTCGCCAGCATCGGCCCGCCCAGGCAACCTTCGTACAGGCGCCAGCACACACCTTCACCTCCGGGTAGATACCGCAACAAGCCCAAGGCCACCCGTGCCAGGTCTGCATGCTGCGGGGTATCAAGGTACAACGCTTCAAATACCCGAGCCTGGCGGGTAGCCAGCACACTGCCCCTTGCCGCTTCGGCGAGCCCCAGTGCAACCCTGCCGCTGGACAGCAGCCGCGTGCGATCAATGCTGCTGGCGGCCTGTACCAGTGCTTGCGCAGTGCGCGCGCTCAGCCTCGGGAACACCCGGCGCAACGCCGCGCTGCCAGCGGTGTCGCTGGGCTGCAAGGCTTCGAAAAGGTGCTGCAGCAGTGTTCGGCGCTGTGTCCATGCCAACGCGGCCAGTGCCTGATCTGTCAGGCCACTCGCGCCTGGCAGGCGCCGAGCGTGATCGAGCACTGTTGTATCTGCTACCGGCTCGCCGCTGCGCAGACGGCCAATCATGCTGCGGATGCGTTGATCAAGCCTGACCCGCTCCACACTGTCGATCATCCCTGGGCTCGGTGCCTGGGCGTGTACATGCAGGCCACGCAGGTCGTCACCATCAAGGCCATGGAACAGCAGAACCTCATCGATCTGTTCGTCATTCAGCCCATTGAAGGGTTCGCCCAAACGCCGGAACATGCGGTATTTGTCGGTCCACCGAGCCGGTTGCTCGCTCCACAACCGCCAGGCACCTGCGCCATTGTGGCGCAGCAACGGCCCGTGGCCGTCGACCGGATACAACTGCCATTGATCATCACCCGCCTCTGCCACGCGATAGTGATGCCCGTCCATTTCGATCCAGGCCCGCCCGTCCTGACGCCGAATACCCAAGGCATCCCGGCTCGAGGCCGCAACGGGGGCCTGGCTTTGAAACAGGGTCAAGTCGTGTTGCCAAAGTTTCTCAGTGCCGTCCTCCAGCCGGGCCGGCACCATGGCATCGACCTTCGCAGAGCGTGCCCAAACCCGTCGAGCGACACCCACCCCGGCGACTGTGGTCGCCAGCACGGCAAGGTCTGTCGCCACGTGGGTCAAATGGTCGAGCGCCTCCTGACGATCGCCTTGCTGCCAGGCCTCGGCGCCATGGTAGACCTCACCCAGCAGTTCGCAGGCCGTCACGGCCAGCAGCGCCAGGCCAACCCCGGGCACAAAGAAACTGGCCAGGTTGAGCAGCGCCCATCCTTCGGCTGCAAGGCGCAGGTCATGCTGGCGCTGAACCTCACGATCCAGTCTGGCCACAGGCACCGCGATCATCGCCGCATCGTCCTTGATCTGGTGGATACGTGCCTGTGCCAGGCTGATGAACAACGGCTGCGGGTAAGCCTGCAAGCGCGGTTCGAGATCGCGAAAAGCCCAGCCCGGCAGGCCATCGAAGCGCTCCGCGACCTGGGCGAAAAAAGCCTGGCTGTCGCGCCGCAGCACGAAGCGGCTGAAAAAACGCTGGTAAGCCTTGTCTCGCAAGCGACGGCCCAGTTCGCGGTTCAGTTTGTCGAGGCTCTCGAACGCGCGCCAGGGCGAAAAAGGGTCTCCAGGCACGTAAAGCAACACCCGACGCGTCGTATTGAACAAAACGCCCTGCTCAACCACTACGAACACGGTCACCTGCTCAATCTGGCAACCCAGCAATTTCAGTTGCCTGGCCTGCACAAGGTCGCCCGCCAAGCGCGGCAGTTTTCCCTTCTCGCACACAGCTACCATCACATTGAGTTCGCTGGCATCCAGCGTTCCCTCTTGCCTGGCTTTGTAGGCGTCCACAAGCATGGTGTAGCGCATGGCATCTACAAGCTGCGATACCAGGCGCTCGGCACTGCCAGTGGGCGTGAGGATGGCATCCAGATGACGTTGATAGCGCTCACCCAGGTCCAGCTCACGACACAGTCCGGCAAACTCGATGCTCGTAGGGGGGTTGACCGTGCCGTGGCGTGGAAGCAGCAGGCGGTTACCGCGCGGCTGGCCACCTTCCTGCGCCTGCGCGGCCGTGAAGTTACGCAATGCCACTTCGAGCAGCGGCTTTTCTTCATAGACCACGGTAGTCAGGTGCGCGCCCACCGGCTGACTGTTGATCACAGCTTCCCGGCGGCCCTCCAGGAACCTGAGCAAGTGCGGGTTACGGCCAAGCCCGTAACGCTCGTCGAGGGCCTTTCCCAGGGCTGATGCGACGAAACTGTCGAGGCCTTCGATGCCTTGCAGCACCGTGTTCACTTGCTCACAGCAGCGAAGGCTGTTTGACAATGCCCTGCCGATCTCAGGCAGTTGCTCAGCGGGTGCATGACGCAACCAGGGTGGCAGGCGCCTGCCGATGATGCCGTCCTGGAACGCGTCGATGGCGGCCTGCGCATCTGACGGCAAAGGGGTGTCCATAGCGGGGGCCTCTTCATGAAAAGAGGCCAGACTAAGTTGCCTGCTCCCCGCCAGGCGCTATATAGCTAATGCCTGCGTTCAGACAACCGCCAACCCGCTAGCTGAGCGGACGCTGCACCGTGTTCCGGTCCAGCGCCTCCAGCGTCAACTGCAGCAACACCGCATGCTCGCGTTGCTGATTGCGGATCTGCAGCCGCGCGATTTCCTCGTCCCGATTCCCCAGCGCCATCAGCCGTTCCAGCTCAGCGTGCATGGATTGGGGCACTTGCAAGCGAACCGCGCAGGCCTTGCGCAAGTAATCCTGCCAGAACCACTGGCGTGACAGGTAATCAGCAATGCCCTCCCGGGTCTGTCGCGCCAGAACCCTTTCACGGGCCAGGAGAAGGTCCTGGCTACTCAAGGCAGGGATACCTGCATAGAGCATTTCATCGGGTTGGCCAGGCAAGTCCAGAGACTTGCGCAAGCCGATTCGATAGGCCAAGGCGAATTCGATCGATTCAGCGCTCGCCCCCACCCGATGAGCATGTTCAGCGGCAATTTGCTCAAGCACCGCCAACCGCCACATCCGGGCACCGAGCTTCAGCAAGGCCCGTTCAGGCCGGGCAGATCCGCTGTGCCTCGTGCGCCATATCATCACTCGCAGTTCCAGGTTGGCGAAACGCGCGGTGGCGTTATCCTGGCAACCGGTCGCCGCAGCGTGCTCGAACAGCTCCTGCCTGAGGGCATCATGCTCAGACATCGCCTGGAACATGTCGAACACACGGGCCGCGAGCGCGGATGCAGTCGATGAGAAGCTGAAGGCGCCCGATTCTGTCAGCATCGACAGGGTATTGAAGAACGCTTCCGATTGTTCCTCGGCCTCCAGATGGGCCCACAGTGCAGCCATTTCATCTCGGCGTTCGCCAGGCAGCGCATCCAGAATGCGCAACCGGTAAGGCACGCGACTGGCCTCAAGCAAATGCCAGTTTGATAACCCAACCTGCGCCCCCCCCAGCCGATTGCCGGAAAGCTCGACCCTGCCCAAGCGCCACAGCTGCGACTGATGAAAACCCTCGGGCAGTTCAGAAATACGGTTGCCGCTGAGGTTCAGGGTATGCAGTTCTGGCGCGTCCATCAGCCCGTAGGGGCACTCGGGCAACTGGGTGTTCGACAGGTAGAGGGCATTCAGCTCCGTCATTGCCTGGACGGAAAATGCCCTGCGCAACGGGTTGTCCGAAAGGTTCAGGTACACCAGGGATCGGCAATCTGCCAGGACCAACGCCTGGCCTTGGTCGAGGGTGATCTGGTTACCAGACAAGTCGAGTACCTCCAGCTTCTGGACAAGCATCAGAGGCAATGGCAAACGCCGGAGTCGGCAATGGGTGATTTCCAGGTTGCGCAAGTTGGGAAACGCCCGCAGAAACTCATCCGGAACGTGCTCCACGCGCATGGCGCGCAAGGCCAGGATCGAAACGTGGGGAAAGCCCACTTGCGCGGGCAGGGCCGGCAGGTGGCCCAAGCGGCTGATGGTCTGGGTCAGCATGAAGCGCCCGTCGTCCAGTGCTGCTTGTCCTTGCAGTTCCGGCACAAGACAGCGCCAGCAGTTGATCAGCCCCTTTCTGAACTCACGCCGGGCGGGCAGTTCTGATGACAGCAAGGCACTGCGCGCCCACTGGGTCAAGTGCCTCTTGAGCACCCCGTATTGCTGTTCCAGCCTATGTAACCTGGCCTGCGCGTCGCCTGATGCGAGCCAGTGCCCAATCTGCTCGTCACTGAAAGCTGGGTACAGATCACGCAGCCGAGCCTGAAGCGCCCTAGGCCTGTTCCGCCCCAGCGCCCCCCAGAACCTGCCGCCCGCCAAGGGGTAGCCAACCCTGCCATCAGCCAGACGTTGTGGCGGGAGAAACGAGCCGGTCGGCTGTTCCAGCCTGAGCAGATTCACCACGGTCTGGCGTTGCTCGATAGCAACGTCGGTCAGCGCCTGGCGCAGCGCAGGCACAAACGACCGGCCTTGGCCGATGGCCGCTTGCGATGCGTCGTCATAGGCTGCGGCCAAGGTCTCGAACAACTCCCCCCTCTCACCGGCAACCGTGTGCGTTCGGGTACGCAGGCGGAACAGCCCATGACGATGAAGCAAGTCAAACGTCTGCCCCGATCCCTCGACCGTCACTAACGGCTCGCTGGCATCACCGTCGTACAATCGCCACCCGGGCCCGCCAGCCCCCGGCACATGCACCAGCAGATTAAGTACCACACGCGCCAGGTCGAGGTTTTGCGGCGTATCGATGCTCAGCGCCTCATACACCCGCGCTATTCGAATCCGCGCAACCTGCAACCTTGCTGCCTCGGCCATCGGCAACGGCACGCGCCCCGTCTCACGCAAAAGCTGCAGGTCATCCTCGCTGGCATCGCGTAGCACCTCATCCGCAGCCAGGCGGTGCAGGCTGGCAAAATTCTGCCGTAAGAGACGGCCCGTTTCCGTGTCGGGATTCTGCTCTTCGTACACCGCCTGCAGCAGTGCTCGTCGCCCGGCCCAAGCCACATCGGCCAACGCTGCTCCGTCCTTGCCGGCGGCCTGTGGAAGGCGCATGACCTGCTCCAGCAGCAGCGGGTCTGCCGTTACCCCTCCCTCGCGCAAGTGGTTGATCAACGTCCCAATCCTGCCGGCGAGCCGCACGCGTGCGACGGTGTCGACCAGCGCTGCTTCCGGCGCAAGGCCATACACATGCCATGCCCGAAGGTGCTGATCATCGAGGCCATGAATCGCCAGCGACTGGTCGATCTGCGCATCGTCAAGGTCGCTGAATGGCCCGCCCAGGCGGCGGAACAACTGGCGTGTGTCGCCCCACTCGGCGGGCTGTTCGCACCACAGCCGCCACGCGCCGGCCCCATTGTGACGGAGCGGCGGCGCATAGCCCTGGTAAGGGAGCAATTGCCACTGTTCATCATCATTGTGCCAGGTCACCTCATACCAGTGGCCGTCCATGCTGATCCAGCGGCGCTCGCCAACACGGTGCACACCCTCCATGTCCGGCACCGCCGTATCTGACGGGCTTTCGCAGCGATAGGGGCCGAGGTCTGCGTTCCACAGTTTTTCCTCACCGTTTTCCAGCTGCGCCGGTACCAGGTTGTCCACCACACTCCAGGCGCGTCGGGCCATGGCGACGACGGCAACGGTTGCCCCGACAGCCAGCAATCCTTTGCCTACATTCAGCAGGTGCGCCAGTGCCGCATTGCGTTCGTTGTCCTGCCAGTCCCCTACCGCCTGGAACGTCTGCTCAAGCAGTTCCCAGGCCATCACCCCCAACAACACCGCGCCGATGCCCGGAACGAAAAACCCTGCAACACCCAACAGGGTCCAGCCTTCAGCACGCAAACGGCGGGCGTGTTCGGCCTGGACCTCGCGATCAAGCAAGGCTACGGGCGGGGCGATGACCGCAGCATCGTCCTTGATCTGCGCAATCCAGTCGTCAGCAAGGTGTTCGAACAATGGCAGGCGATAGGCAAAGGTCTGCTCATCGAGGTCGCGGGTTGCCCAGCTGGGCACGTCATCGAGCCGCTCACTGACGGCCGAGAAGAATCGCTGGCTATCGCGTCGGCGCACGAAGCGGTTGAAGAAGCGCCGGTAGTCATCTTCGCGCAGGCGTTTGCCAAGCACCCGGCGGGCATAATCTTCCAGGTCGCTGCGCACGCTCCAGGGGCCGTGCGGGTCACCCGGTACATAGACCAACACGCGCTTGCTGGTGTTGAACAACAAGCCCGCGTCGATCACGTCCAGCACGACGATCTGCTGCAAGCGGCAACCGAACACCGCCAACTGGCGCACGCGAACCGAGGCGCCTTCGAGCTTGCCGAGCGTGTCCTTGGTGCAGAGCGCCACCACCCACCGCAGTTCGTCTGCGCTCAATACGCCCTGCGCCCTGGCCTGCAGGGCATCCACCAGCATGCTGTAGCGTTGCCGTCGCGTCAGCCCCCCCCTGACTTCAGGCTGGAGTACCGAATCCAGATGCGCCTGGTATTTCTGCCCAAGATCCAGCGCTCGACACAGCCTGGCGAAGCCCGGTGCAGACAGTTCACTACGCCTTGCGCCGCGCACATCGACCAGGCAATTGCCCTGTGGCTGGTCGCGCTGCTGTTCTGCGGTGAAATTGCTCAAAGCGGCCTCGAGCAGAGGGATGTCGTAGTAATCGCTGCCGACAACCGGAAGCCGACTGGATACATAATGGATCGTGGGCGAGGTAAAGGTGTACCACTGGCGAAAGTACAGGCGATCGACGTCAAGGTCGCCGTGGGCACCGAGCGCTTGCTGCAGCAAGGGCTGGGTAAATGCATTCAGGTTGCGTAGCCGCGCCAGCGCTGACACCAAGCCTGCGCGGCAGGCCAGCAGTTCAGGCAGCGCCTCGCTCAGCAGGGTGAATTCGGCCACGCTCAGCCGCTTCATCCAGGCCGGCAGCCGCTGTGCGATGTAGTGGTCCTGGCATGCTTGTGCCATGGCAAGGGTATCGACCGCAGCCGATGGTTGACGGCTATTGTTCTGCATCTCTGCCTCCGCGACGACATGGAGGGCCGAGTCTGAAGACTGTAGCGTCAGGCTGACGCCTAGCTATCTACCACCTGTTCAGAACAGCAGTAACTGATGGTCGGTAAGGCGCGCGAAATCATCGCCGACAAAGGGCAGGATGGCGTCGGCCACCGGCAGTAGCTGACGGCTGATGTAGTGATCGTAGTCGATCGGTGCCTGCAGGTTTTCCAGCGGCTCAGGCCCGGCGGTGGTGATCACGTAGCTGATCCAGCCCCCACGCTGGTACTGCAGAGGGCGCTGCAGACGCTTGTTGTAGTCGTCGGCAAGGCGTGCGGCACGCACATGCGGCGGCACGTTGCGCTGGTAATCGGCCAGCGGGCGACGCAGGCGCTTGCGATAAACCAGCAGTTCGTCCTGCTCGCCCGCCAACGTTCGCCGCACGTACTCGCGGACATAATCACGGTAGGGCTCGCTGCGGAACACTCGGCCGTAGAGTTCCTGCTGGAACTGCCGGGCCAGCGGTGACCAGTCGGTGCGCACCGATTCCAGGCCCTTGTAAACCATCTCTTGCGAACCATCGGCCCGCTGCACCAGGCCGGCATAGCGCTTTTTGCTGCCTTCATCGGTACCGCGGATGGTGGGCATCAGGAAGCGTCGGTAATGCACCTCGAACTGCAGTTCCAGGGCGCTCTGCAGGTTCATGGTCTCGTGCAGATGGGCTTGCCACCATTGGTTGACCTTTGCCACCAGCTCGCGGCCGATGCGCGCCGCGTCTGCCTCGGCGTGGGCACCCTTGAGCCAGACAAAGGTGGAGTCGGTGTCACCGTAGATCACATCGTAGCCACACGCCTCGATCAGGGACCTGGTCTGGCGCATGATCTGGTGGCCGCGCATGGTGATCGACGACGCCAGGCGCGGGTCGAAGAAACGGCAACCGCTGGAGCCAAGCACGCCATAAAAGGCATTCATGATGATTTTCAAGGCCTGCGACAGCGGCGCATTGCCCTCGCGCTTGGCCGCTTCCCTGCCCTGCCACACCCGTTCGACGATGGCTGGCAGGCAGTGCTGTGTGCGTGAAAACCGCCCACCGCGAAAGCCCTCGACCGAATGTGCGTCGTCAGGCTGACGCAGGCCTTCGATCAGCCCGACCGGGTCGATGAGAAAGGTCCGGATGATCGACGGGTACAGGCTCTTGTAGTCCAGCACCAGCACCGAGTCGTAAAGCCCTGGCCGCGAATCCATGACAAACCCGCCGGGGCTGGCTTCGTCAGGGCGGCTGCCAAGGCTGGGCGCGACAAAGCCAAGGCGGTGCATCTGTGGAATGTACAAGTGACAGAACGCGGCTACCGACCCACCGCTGCGGTCCACGGCCAATCCCGTCACCGAGGCACGTTCGAGCAGGAAGTCGAGCAGCCGGGTATGGGCGAAAATGCGCGTGACCAGTTCGCAGTCCTTCAGGTTGTAGCGTGCCAGGGCCGGTTTGTCTTCGGCGAAGCGGCGATTGATTTCGTCCATGCGTTGGTACGGCGTGTCGATGGCCTTGCCTTCACCCAGCAGGGTCTGGGCAACGTTCTCCAGGCTGAACGAGGCAAAGCTCCAGGTGGCCGAACGCAACGCCTCGATGCCATCGATCAGCAGCCGTCCCGGCGCATCGGCGAAAACATGGCCGCCACCGGCATGGCTGCGCAGGGTCATGACCGCACCGTTGCGCCCCAGGGCCAGTGGCACCTGCAACGACTTGGCGTGCTCATGCAGCAGGCGCAGGTCGAACTGCACCAGGTTCCAGCCAATGATCGCGTCCGGGTCATGCCTGGCCATCCACTGGTTGAGCCGGGTGATCAAGGCGGCGCGATCAGCGCAATACTCCAGGTCGAAGTCAAGCCCGCTGGCATCGCCGTTGGCCGGGCCGAGCATGTACACCTGGCGCTGACCACAGCCCTCCAGCGCGATGCTGTACAGCTCGCCACGCTCGCTGGTCTCGATGTCCAGCGACACCAGGCGCAGCGCCGGGCGATAGCCTGGCTGCGGCTTGAGCTGGGCGTCCCGGTAAACGCCCTGCGTATCCGGCTGACCAGTGAACTGCACCGGCGCCGTGATGAAGCGCTCCATGAGGTAACGCTCCGGCGGGCGGATATCGGCCTCGAACACGTCGATACCGGCCGTGCGCAGACGCTGCTCCAGTTGCATCAACTGGCGATGCTGGCGGGCATACAGGCCGAGCATCGGGCGATGCTCGAAGTCCTTCAGGCGCAGTGGCTTGAGCTTGGTCCCTGCTTCGTTGGCCAGCAGCACACGGGCATGCTCGGCCTGCGCCTGAGGAATGAAAGCCACCGACTCCTGCGCCGCCAGCCGCAACAGCCGCGGCCCGGCATCGGTGGCCAGCCAGAACTCCACGCAGGTGCCTTCCGGCGTATCGTGCCAGTGCCGGGTCAGGACAAAACCCTGCTGCAACTCCACTGCGTCGACCTCTGGATTGTCTGTAGATGGCGTTATTCTACCTGTGTCGTGCCTGGCATGAGTGTTTTAGCGCCTCCCCGCCACAAAACCGCTTCCCCGCCCGGCCACGGCAAGCAGCCAGGCCAAGGCGATCAACCCCAGCACCACCCCGCCAAACCACGCCACGCCGGCCCCAGCCAGCAGCAATCCGCCAATGATCCCGCCCAGGGCAATGGCGCAGTTCCACACCGTCACCAGCATCGACTGCGCCACGTCACCACCCGGGCCTGCGGCGTCGGCGCACGCTGTCTGCAGCAGGGTCGGGGCGCCGCCATAGGTCATTCCCCACAAGGCGATGCTCAAGTACACAAGCCACGACGATGCCTGCCCCAATGCCAGCGTGGCCAAGGCAAAACCGGCCAGGCTCAGCAACACCAGCTTGCGCAGGTGTCGGTCGACCAGCAGCCCTACCAGGCCGATCCCGGCCAGCGCCGACAGACCAAACACCATCAGCACAGGGCCAATGTCCGCAGCCATGCCAGCCGCCGCCAGCAACGGCACGATATAGGTGTAGAGAATGTTATGGCCAAGGATCCAGGTGAGGATCACCAGCAATACGATCAACACCCCCGGCGTGCGCAATACCTGCATGGCCGCCGGGCGCTTGCCGGCAGCCTGCCCCGGGTAGTCCGGCACGGATCGCAACACCCACACCACCAGCAGCGACGCCACCAACGTGACGACCACGAACGTCGCGCGCCAGCCCAGCCCCGCTCCCAGCCAGGTCGCAATCGGCAAGCCGAGCGACAAGGCAATCGGCTGACCGAGCATGGCCAGGGCCATGGCCCGGCCCTGCAACGGCACCGGCACCATGCGCCGGGCATGGCCAGCGATCAGGCCCCATGCCAGGCCGGCCGCAGCCCCCGTGAAAAAGCGCAGCACCAGGGTCAGCGTGTTGGAGTCCGACAAGGCCGTCAGCCCGTTGAACAGCACGAAGCCGATGATCGCCAGCAACAGCGCCCGGCGCCGATACCAGCCTTGGGTCAACGTCACCAACGGGATGGCGGTCAGTAACGAGCCCAAGGCATACGCCGTGACCCATTGCCCAGCCATAGCTTGGCTGATGTGCATGCCATCGGCGATCTGGTCGAGCAGACCCGCCGGCAGGGTTTCGCTGAGGATGGCGATGAAACCGGTCATGGCCAGCGCCAGCAGCCCGCCAACGGGCAGACGTTCGTTGCTGGCGGCCAGCACCGGTGCGGAAGATGTCTGGGACATTGCAAATGCCTTGAGTGGGAAACGAGGCGAACAGTCTGCAAGACCAGGCCATTGCGGAAAAAGACGGTTACAATGCCGCTCACCCAGGACATCAGCGTCCGCAATCAGGAGTGCGACATGGACAGCCTCAGCGGCTTCGTGGTCTTCAATCGGGTGGCTGAAACCCGCAGCTTCGTTGCCGCCAGCCAGTCACTGGGGATCAGTGCCTCGGCAGTGGGCAAACGCGTGGCGCGCCTGGAAAGCCGCCTGGGCGTGCGCCTGTTCCACCGCAGCACACGCAGCATCACCCTCACTGCCGAGGGCACGATGTTCCTCGAACGCAGCCGGCGCATCCTTGCCGAAATCGAAGCCACCGAGCAGGAGCTGTCGCAGGCCAGCGAAACGCCGCGCGGGCGCCTGCGGGTGAGCATGCCGCAGGTGACCAGACTGGTAATGCCGGCCCTGGCCGAGTTCATGGCCCTGTACCCACAGGTTGAACTGGACCTGGACTTCTCCGACCGCATGGTGGATATCGTGGGTGAAGGCTTCGATGTGGTGATGCGCGGCGGGCAGCCGGTGGATTCCCGGCTCAGCGCCAAATTCCTCGGGCACTTTCAGCACCGCCTGGTAGCCTCGCCCGAGTACCTGCGCGAACGCGGCACACCCTTGCACCCACGCGACCTGGCAGCGCATACCTGCCTGCATTATCGCTTCCCCAGCAACGGCAAGCTGGAAACCTGGCCGCTGCGCCAGGAGCATCCCGAGCACGCCTATGACATCCCCATCTCGATGGTCTGCAACCACGTCGAAACACGCGTCTGCTTTGCCTTGAACCACCGCGGCATTACCTGTCTGCCGGACTTCAACGTGGGTCGTGAATTGGGCAATGGCTCACTGGTCAGTGTCCTCGACGACTTCATGGAACGGCGCGGCAGCTTCTATCTGCTGTGGCCGTCCGGGCGGCAGATGCCGCCAAAGTTACGGGTATTCATCGACTTCATGCTCGATCGGGTATTCAACCGTACAGGTAGTTGATGTCCTTGTAGGCCAGCGGCGGTACCTGGCCGAGCAGGAAGTCACGCAGCTTGTGCATTTGCCGCGCTTTTGGGCTGGCCTTGAGCCAGGTCATGTAGTAACCGTCGCCGGTGGCCACGGCATGCTTGAAAGGCGTGACCAGGCGCCCGGCGGCCAGGTCGGTGCTGGCCAGTACCAGATCGACCACTGAAATGCCTAAGCCTTGCTGGGCGGCCGATATGCCCTGGTCGAGGGTATCGAACACCTGCCCCTGGTCGATGCTGATGTCCAGCGCATCCATTCGTGCCAGCCAACGCCGCCAGTCACGCCGGTCGGGTGACGGGTGCAGGAACTCGCATCGGGGCAGGTCGGACAGTTGCGGTTGTGCCTGCGTCATGTAATCCGGATGGCATACCGGGATCAGCCATTCATCGAACAGCTTGAAACTCTCGATATCGGCAGGAAAACGCCCGCTGGCCAGGAGAATGGCGCAGTCGTAGGGCTCGGAATAGAAGTCCACGCTGTCGATATCCATCCACACACTGGACAGTTGCACGCTGCAGTTGTCCTCGACCTTCTTGAATGCATCAAGCGCCCGCAGCAGCCAGCGCACCGTGAGCGTGGACGGCGCCTTCAGGCGCAGCCCGTAGCGATCCTGACGCAGCAGTGCGCAGGCATTTTCGATGATCTTGAAGCCGACCTTCAGCTCTTGCGCCAGCAGGCGGCCGTGCTCGGTCAGGCTCAGTTTCGGGCCCCGACGTTCGAACAGGTCGCAGCCGAACAGGGCTTCGAGGGTCTTGATGTGGTGGCTGACGGCGCCCTGGGTCAGGGCCAGCTCCTCAGCAGCGCGGGTGAAAGAGCCATAGCGAGAGGCCACCTCGAAGGCACGCAGCGCGTGCAAGGCCTGAATCCGTTCCGACATGGCGGCGTCCCGAGCATGAGTAAGACTAATAGTAGGTCATAACTCCACGCGTTTTACAACGACAGGAGCGTCTCGGAAAATGCCGGTAAATAACAAACATAACCAAGATCCTGCCTGCATGTGACTGGAACGTTCACTTAAATCAACGCCTGGGGAAATCATGTTTACGGGATATGGAAATTGCTATCGCCTGGATGCGCTGGAGCTCGCCGCTGAACATGGTCACACCATGCAACACTGGACGTTCAAAACCATAGAACACTTTCGCAGTATTCTCGCCAACCCCGAATTCCCCTGCCTGTTCGGCCGCAAGGCGGTAAACGGCGAAACCTGCCACATTCTCTTCGCCCGCGCCGAACAACTGGCCGATGATATCGCACAGGGCCTGGCCAATTATGTGCGCACCGTCGCACCGATCGCACCCAAGCAGCGCATCGGCAGCCCATTGGTGGTGTTTCTCGAAACCGCCGCCGGCAGCAGCCTGGCCGAGCAACAGGCCTTGGCCTGGAAGGTACTGCGCGGCGTGCATGCGCGCGACCCGCACCCTTGGCCGCAGGGCATCCCGACCGATCCCGACGATACCGGCTGGTCATTCTGCTATGCCGGCATGCCACTGTTCATCAACATGAACTTCCCCGGCCATCAGCAGATGAAAAGCCGCAATCTGGGCCAGCACATCACCTTCGTCATCAACCCGCGGGAGAACTTCGACGAAGTGGCCAACGCCAGCACCGAGAGTGGCAAGCGCATCCGCGAACGGATTCGCGAGCGCGTGCACCACTACAACGACGGCGTTGTGCCCGACACCCTTGGCTTTTTCGGCGATACCGACAACTACGAGTGGAAGCAGTATCAACTGCAGGAGGCAGGCTCGCTCAACCCGTCACGCTGCCCCTTCCACGCCCATGCCGCACACCAGGCGACACCCGACATACTGATCGAGAACTGACCGTGAATACCGCACTCACCGCCACCTACGCCCTCACCGTGCTGCTACTGATCGCCACTCCCGGCCCGGTGGTGGCACTGATCGTCAACACTGCGGCCGCCTCCGGCTCGCGCAAGGCCATGTTCACCGCCGTCGGCACCAACTGGGCATCACTGGTGCTGATCGGCGCGGCAGCGTGGATCATCCTCACCAGTGCCGCCATCGACAAAACATGGCTCAGCACCATGAGCCTGCTGGGCTGCCTGTTCATCGGCTACATTGCCATGGGCACGTTGAGGGACGCCCTGCAGGCACCCGCGTCAGACGCGGCGAGCGAGGCCCCCAAGGCTGGGCGCGGTGGGCTGATGCAAGGTTTCATGGTGGGCATTTCCAACCCGAAAGACATCATTTTCTTCATCGCCTTCTTCCCGCAGTTCATTCAGATCACCGAATCGTTCGGCAAGAGCATGGTGGTGCTGTCGCTGCTATGGGTAGCCATCGATTTCGCCGTGCTCAGCCTGTACATCTTCGCCATCGGCAAGATCGCCTCGCAGCGCAGCAACCGCATCATCAGCCTGGCGTCGGGCGTCGCCCTGCTGCTGATCGCCGCCGGCGGCCTGCTGTACAACCTCAAGGAACTGGCGGCCTGAATCTGCTGCAAAGTACCCGGCTTAAGCGAAGGAGAGACCATGACCACGACTGACACGCGCCCGTCTCCTTCGCCGCTGCAGCAGGACTACCAGCGCTTTCTCCTGCTGGGCAGTCGCCGTGCCCCCTATACCCTGCATGTGCACGAAACCGGCTACCGCTCCGGCACCATCAACACCGATGCCCTTGGCTTGCGCTACAGCCATTGCGCCGGCAAGCGCTTTTCGGCGGCCGAGCACGGTGGTGCGTCGCGCATCAACCTGCTGGTCGGCGGCTCCACAGCCCTGGGCATCGGCGCCAGCTCCGACGAACACACGGTGGCCTCGCACCTGTCGATGCTCACGGGCGAAGTCTGGCTGAGCCTGGCCGGCTGCGGGCTCAACGCCACCCAGGAATTGATGATGTTCCTGACCCACCAGCACCGCCTTGGCCAGCTCGGCCATGTGGTGGTGCTCAGTGGCCTCAACAGCCTGGCCCACGAAGCCCTGAGTGAAGTCCTCGCAGGTACCAACGACCCGCAGCACGCCAAGGCCTACCAGGCCTTTCTCAACAGTTTCAGCGAAGGCATGCAGCCCTGCGCACCGCCCCGTCGGCAGTCGCTGTGGCGGCGCATCGGCCAGGCGCTGGCCCCTCCCGTGGTCACAGCCCCGGTCAGCTGGCAACTGTCCTCACCGGAAAAACGACTGGCCCGTGCCGCCGACAACATTGGCCGCACCTTGCGCCAATGGGACCGTCTGCTGGCAGACAGCCACGCCACGCTCACCTTCATCCTGCAACCGCTGCTGCCCTGGTGTCGGGATACCCTGCCCGCCGGCGAGCAAGCCATGTTGACCGCGCTGCAGCAACAACCGGCCAACTTCGACCGGCTGCTGGAGGGGGCATTCGACAGACAGTTGCATTCGGCATTTTTCCGCCGCATCAAAAGCCAGGCCGACCCGGTGCCCTGCTACGACATGAACTGCATGCTCGACAGCTCGCCCGTGTTCGGCGCAGACCTGTTCATCGACCGCCTGCACCTGAACGATCTGGGCAACAATGCCTTGGCCAAGGTGATCACCGCCAAGCTTGGGCTGGCCCAGGAAAAACATGCCCAGCGCAAGGTCACGCCGATCAAGCTCGTCTGACAGTTGCCGAGTGGTCTTCCGGCCGCCCCCCTTGGGTGGCTAGAATAGGTCGTCGTTACGATTTGCCCGAGGCGCACGTTTGACCGCCATGAACACCGAAGTCGTCCATCCGTACCTGGCCATCCATGGGGTTTGCCTGTGAGCCTTGTGCGACGCCTGCCCCCGCTGTTGGCTGCGCTGCTGCCACTGGCCGCGCAAGCGCTGGAGGTACGCATCGACCCTCATGCCGACTTGCTCTACCGTCAGGCCTTGCCACTACTGGAGCAGGCCGATAACCAGGACGACGCTGCCAGCACGCTGCGCACAGCAGCGGGCGGCGACCCAGAGCTTAGCCGCCAGGGCCAGGCCATGGCCCACACGTTGCCAACGGCGGTAGCCCTGCTGAAAAAATCGGTAGCGCTTGGCCACCCGGTCGCACAGTACCGCCTGGCGCTGTACTACATGACGTACCTGCCCGCCGCGCAAATCCCGGACGCCGCCTGCCCGTTGCTCGAAGCCAGCCTCCAGCAGGGTTTTGCCGCACCGGCGCCCGCCATCGCCACCTGGTGCCGGCCCTACAACGTCAGCAGCGAGTACCGTACAGCGCTGGAGGCCATCCCCAGCATGGCCACCGTGTACGCCCCCTACTACCCGCAACCGGCCACGCGCCTGGCCTGCAACCGCAGCCGGCCACAAGGCCTGGAAATGCTGTGGGGGCGTCAGCGCGACTACCAGGCCGAGGTGTACCGCCTGCTTGGCGACCTCGACCCACAGCAGCGCACGAGCCTGCTGCAGAAAGCCGTAGACATCAATGGCTGCGCAACGGCGCAACAGCTGCTGACCAGCCGCCCATAACCCAGGGTCATTCGGGGCCGCCTTGCGGCCCTGTTGTCAGTTGCCCACTGAGGTTGAGACGAACACGCCTCGACCAGCAAGATCGTTCAAGCCATCCCCTGCCCCGTCTGTCATGCTGGCCTGCCTCGTAGCCGTCATGCAGCCATCATGCCCCACATCGCCCGCCAAGCCTTTCTTCACGGCGCCATTGCCATTCTCCCGTTGTCCCTGGCCGTTGCCCCTTGGGGCCTGCTGGCCGGTTCCATGGCCATCGAGGCCAACCTCAGCGCCTGGCAGGGGCAGGGGCTGTCGGCCATCGTCTTCGCCGGCGCCGCGCAGCTGGTGGCCATTGGCATGCTCAAAGGGGGGGCCAACCTGGCATCGATCCTGCTCACCACCCTGCTGCTGACCTCACAGCACCTGCTGTATGGCCTGTCGATGCGCCCGGTACTGTCCAGCCAGCCGCTGCGCTGGCGGCTCGGCCTGGGCTTTCTGCTGACCGACGAATTCTTCGCCCTGACCAGCCAGTACGACCAGCAGCAATTCAACCGCTGGTATGCCTTGGGGGTGGGCCTGACCTTTTACATCGCCTGGAACCTGTTCACCCTGGCCGGCATACTGCTGGGCCAGAACATTCCACACCTGGACCAGTTCGGCCTGGATTTCTCCATTGTCGCCACTTTTGTCGCCCTGATCGCGCCGCTGGTGCGCAACCTGGCCACCGTGGTGTGCGTAGCCGTGTCGCTGTTCTGTTCGGTGCTGTTCAGTTACTGGCACTGGGAAACCGCCCTGGTGGTCGCAGGCCTGCTGGGCATGTGCGCCGGGTTCATCTGCCAGAAATTCGCCGGAGCCCGCGCATGACCTGGATCCTGATTTTCGCCATGGGCGCCATCGTGTTCCTCAACCGCTACGCATTCCTGGAGCCGCGCCTGCCCCTGCGCCTGAGCTCGAATGCCCGGCAGTTTCTCGGCTTTGCCGTGCCGGGCATGCTCACCGCCATCTGCGGCCCGATCATCTTCATGGCCGACCACCAGCTCAACCTGAGCGTGCTCAACCCCTACCTGCTGGGCTCCCTTGTGGCCATCGCCCTGGTGCTGTTGACCCGCAGCGTATTGCTGAGCATGCTGGTGAGCATGTTGATCTTCTTCCTTCTGCGCAGCTGGCTGGCATGAGCCCGCCCTTGCGCGAGCAGACACACCTCTGGCAGGCGCCAGCCCTTGGCGACGTCGAGATGCTGCACGCTCGCTACTACCAGCAGCGCTTTGCCCCGCATGTGCACGAAGGCTATGTATTCACCGTGATCGAGTCGGGCGCCCAGCGCTTCTGGCACCGCGGCAGCGAGCACCTGGCACCGGTCGGCAGCATGGTGCTGATCAACCCCGACGAACTGCATACCGGCGCTACGGCCCATGAAGCCGGCTGGCGTTATCGCGGCTTCTATCCCGAGCACGAGCGGGTGACCGGTGTGCTCGACGAACTGGAACTGGGCCGCCACGGCATGCCCAGCTTCAAGGACAGCGTGATCCATGACCCGGCCCTGGCCCTCGCGTTCAGCCAGCTGCATCAGTTGTCCGAAGCCAGCGCCAGCGCCTTGCAGCAGCAGACGGCCTGGCGCCAGGCGGTGCTGGCCCTGGTGCAGCGGCACGGGCAGTGCGCCGAGCCTTCGGCCCCTGGCCACGAACCCCTGGCCGTAGCCCGCGCCCGCGAACTGCTGGAAAGCCAACTGGCCGACCCGCCCTCACTGGAAGCGCTGGCGGCAGCAGTCAACCTGTCGCCGTTCCACTTCGCCCGGGTGTTCCGCCAGGCCACCGGACTGCCACCCCATGCCTGGCTGAAGCAACGCCGCCTGGCCCGCGCCCGCGAAATGCTGAAGCACGGCCTGGCCGCTTCGCAAGTGGCGTTCGACCTCGGCTTTGCCGACCAGAGCCATTTGAGCCGGCAGTTCAAGCAAGCCTATGGGGTGACCCCGGGGGCGTATCGGCAAGCCTGCGTTCACTCTGCTCTACGCGCATGAAAGGGCGGCAGCGCCCTCTCGAACTTGCATCTATACGCCAGGCCCAAGCTATGTACGGCTGTCGACATCTGGGCCACGTCCTTTCATGTTCCAGCGCACTGGCGCGATGAATAACATGAGCGTCATCCAGATAAAGGTTGCCGGCCCCGCAAGCACGAAGACCAAACTGGCAATCAATCCTGATACGGCATCACCCATCACGGCGGTGAAGTAATAGAGGGAAAAATTCCTGCCCACTTCATGCTCCCTCGACAAGCACTGGATGTTGGTCACGATTGCGATATCGACAAATGCACCAATGAAGCCAACCAGGAACAGAATTAACAGAAACAGCCAGTTATTGAATTGCAGCGCCACTGCTGCAGCAAAAAACAGCCCGCCATAGAGCATCCAGTAACGCAGCACCAATCCTGCGGTTGTGCGCGGATTGAAGCGCGTGTAGAGCATGCCCCCCACCACCGTGCCTGCCGCAAGCAGTGAAAACACGTATCCAACCGCCGCTTCAGAGGCGAACTGCTCCAGCACCGATGCTGGAAGGATAAAGCGAATCACCGACGTGGCGAACATCGCACAGAGTGTGGTGCAGCCAATGACAGCGAACAACGGCGCATTGCCGGCCCTCAACTGACTCACACTGCTCGCCGCATCCCTGATTATGGCGCACCCATCGAATGCCTGTTGGACACTACGCCTGGCAGGCGTCAGGGTAGCGATACAAATGGCCGACACGACAAGGCACATTGCAAAAAACAAGAAAGTGGCTTCTCGAGACAGCAGTAACACACAGGCCGAAAAGACCAGCGGCCCGAGGATCGAGGCGGCGTCCTCGATTACCTGGATACCGCTGTTCACCGTGGCTAACTCATCCTTTTCGACAAGGTCCGGAAAGTACGCGCGAAACGTGGGCACATAAAGGCATTCGAGCGCTGTCATGACCATTGCGAGGCCCACCAACGCAAGTAATACTGGCGTGAACACGCTGAACAAGGCAAAGAAGGAAAGTGCCAGCAGGCCTTTTGTCACCTCAATTGCTAATAGTGTGTGTTTCTTGTTGGCGTTATCTGCCAGCCAGCCACCCAATGGCGAAAACACCACACTTGGCAAGTAACGAAAAAAGTAGGCGATGCCGATCAAAAGCATATCCGCATCTGTGATGGACACGATCGCCACGGCAAATGCAGCCTCGAAGGCAAATTCACCACATTTGGAAAAGCTGTAGCCCAGCGACAGCGAACGCGTTCCGGGGTTAAGGCGCAATGCCAGCATTAGCGGGTACTTCCTGGCGACATCGCTCCTGAACACTCGGATTGTAGATTCATATGGGCACTCCTTTGAGCCGATTGAGATTGCCAAATATTGGCCAACTCAATCTAAGACTCGGCCAGGATTGAGCTCAACATGAAAGTTGTAACAACGCCGATGCTTTCTGCAAGCGAAAATCAGAAACCCGGAATTTTCCTACAACAACCATGCTTTGAATGCAGACCCGACGGCATTTTCCCGACTGTGCAGTTGAGCACTTCTACAGGTCACTTTCAGATACCGAGCCCTGAATCCCTTGCACGGCACGAGCATCAACTTTAAACATGCTGTTTATAAGTAACGAGTTGTTACTGCGCCGCAAGAGCAGCCACTGGCAGCTGCCGCAGCGCGCCTTGCAAAGGCCGCAAGAGCCTGGCCAACCCTCTGCTACACTGACAAGGCTGAATGGAGGATCCTGTCATGTCCGAAAGAGAGCTCACCACCCTTCTGTCGTTGATGAACCAGCGCCAGGCCTGTCTGAGCAGTGCCTGCAAGGAGATTGCCGACTGGATCGACCGGCAGGGCGATGTGCCCGCCGCCGGCAAGATCCGCGCTAGCCTGAAGGCACTGGAGGCCGATGAGGCCCAGGTTCGCAAGACCCTGACGTCGCTGACCCTCGACAGACCGCTGCCGCGCTTTCGTAGCTGAAAGGCGCAGTTGAAAAGAAAAGGGCCGCTGAACGCGGCCCTTTGATCTATCAGTGGTTCATGTGCATGTGATCATGCCCACCACTCGCGTCGGCGTTGAGTGCACGCACTTGTGCCTGAACTTCCAGGGTTTCCTTGGCGCCCTTGGCATCCTCGATGGTCAGGGTCAGAGGCACTTTGTCACCCTCCTTCACCTGATTGTGCAGGCCCATCAGCATGACATGCAGGCCATTCGGGTCCAGGGTCACTGCCTTGCCGGCTGGCAATTCGATAGCCTTGACCTCACGCATGCCCATCACGTCACCGTTCATGGTCATCTCGTGCACCTGCACGGTCTTGGCCACGGGCGAAGCCACACCCACCAGCTTGCTGTCGCTGCTGGCAGTCAGGACCATGAAAGCACCGGTGGACTGCTGGTGCGGCACGCTGGCACGCACCCAGGCATCACTCACGGTGGTCTGGGCCAGGGCCGGCAGGGCCAGCCCCATCAGTACCAGGGCAGCCAGACCGCGTTTGATCGGTTGCATCGACATTCAGCAGATCTCCATCAGGGTGACCAGATCTTCGGCGCATTCCTTGGCGTTCAGGGAATGGCCCAGGCTCAGGCGCAGGGTGCCACGTGTATCGTAGACGTAGCTGGTGGACGAGTGAGAAATGGTGTAGGTGTCTCCGGCCGGAACCTTCTCGTAGAACACCTTGAATTCCTTGGCCACGGCGGCAATTTCCTCGGGGGTGCCGGTCAGCGCGGTGAACGTCGGGTCGAAGGCCTTGACGTAAGCATCGAGCACCTCGGGCGTGTCGCGCTCCGGGTCCAGGGTGATGAACACCACCTGGAACAGGTCGCGGTCGCGGCCCCTGAGCAGCTTGCGAATCTGCGCCGCCCGCGCCAGCGTGGTCGGGCAGACGGCCGGGCACTGGGTGAAGCCGAAGAAGACCATCGGCATGCTGCCGTAGAAGCTCGACAGGGTGCGCACGTTACCTTGCGGGTCTTTGAGGCTGAACTTGCGCCCGAGGATTTCGTTGCTCATGTTCTTGCCGTACTTGAACTCGAGCCCCCGGGCCGGGCTGCAGCCTGCCAGCAGGCCAAGCCCGAGAACGCCCATGCCGGCGACAACCGCACGCCGGGTCAAAAGATCATTCATGAAACCATCCTTTACAGGGAAGGTGCCGGCCCTCGGGACGGGCCGGTCGAAAAACCGGGGCATTCTGGCATGACACCCAGAGGGGTTCTACCCGACCATGGCGGGTATGGCCTGCAGCCCTTTGAATACGGGCTGCGGCCTGTTGTCGCAGGGGTTGAAACCGTAACACTTTGTTGCTAAGGGAGCCGCCTTCAACTCAGTAGTAGGCGTTTTCTTTCTGGCTGTGGTCAGTCACGTCGCGCACGCCCTTCAGCTCCGGAATACGCTCGAGCAGGGTGCGCTCGATGCCTTCCTTCAGGGTGACATCGGCCTGGCCGCAACCCTGGCAGCCACCACCGAACTGCAGCACGGCAATGCCGTCATCGACCACGTCCACCAGGCTCACCTGGCCGCCATGGCTGGCCAGGCCGGGGTTGATCTCGGTCTGCAGGTAGTAGTTGATACGCTCGTTGATCGGGCTGTCTTCGTTGACCATCGGCACCTTGGCGTTTGGCGCCTTGATGGTCAGCTGGCCGCCCATGCGGTCGGTGGCGTAGTCGACCAGTGCGTCTTCCAGGAACGGTACGCTGACGGCGTCCAGGTATGCAGTGAAGCTTTTCAGACCCACGGCGGTGTCGTCAGGCTTCTCTTCGCCCGGCTTGCAGTAGGCGATGCACGTCTCGGCGTACTGGGTGCCCGGCTGGGTGATGAAAATGCGAATGCCGATGCCGGGCGTATTCTGCTTGGAGAGCAGATCGGCCAGGTAGTCATGGGCGGCGTCGGTAATGGTTATAGCGCTCATGTAGGTTCCTCACAGACTTGCGGCCAAGTGTACGCCAACCCAGCCTTCGAACAAAGTCCTAGCAATTGACTCGGGAAAGCGCATATTCAGGGGCCGCCCCCCGTTGCGCCGCCAGCCAGGCCTGCATTCGCCGGTACAGGCCGCGCTCCAGCCACTGGTAGCTGAACCACGACATTAGTCCAATGGACGGCACGCACAGGGCAAATGTCAGGAACGGGTTCAGATGCAGGCGCTGACTGGCGAACCAACCGGCATACAGCACCAGCACATGTATCAGGTACACCGAGTACGAACAGTCGCCAAGGGCCTTGAGCAGCCGATTGCCCTGGAACAGCGGCTCCATGGCCACGAAGGCCAGGACGACCATAGCACTCGGTAACCCCCAGTGCAGCAACCGCTGGGAAGCGTCCAGATAGTAGATCGCCATGCCCGCCACACCCAGCAACGCCAGCGGCAACCACCGCCCCTGACGGATCAGCCCGCGGCGGTACAGTACGCCGACACCAATGCCCAGCAGAAACTCGTAGATGATGCCGTTGTTGTAGAAGCGGCTGACCACGCCCATGCGCCCCAGTACCTCACTGACCAGCAACAGAGCGGCAGTCACCAGCAGCAGGTGATGCCGTTGGCGTACCAGGAAGGCCAGGCCGAACAGCAGGTAGAAGAACATCTCGAAGTTCAGCGTCCAGCCCACGTTCAGGGTCGGGTACAGGCCATAGCCACCTGGGTTTTCCGCCGGGATGAACAGCAGCGACAGGAACAGGTGCCGCCAGTCAAACGCCTGATGTGGCATCCATTGGCTGAATGCCAGCAGCAACATGGCCATCAGGGCTGTGTAGAACCAGTAGGCAGGGACGATGCGCAGCGCCCGATTGAGCAGGAACTGGCGTGGTTCGATGGTTTTGTCGCGGGTCGACAGGTAGATGACCAGCCCACTGATGACGAAGAAGATGTCGACGCCTACGGCGCCACGGTCGGTGAGCAGTTGGCCGATGGGGCCGGTGGCGTGGAAGTCGAAGAAGATCTGCATGAAATGGTGGCAGACCACCACCCAGGCGGCGAACGCCCGCAGTGCCTGAAGCGAATACAGCATGGAATACCCTGCGCTTGGCGGTGCATTGAGGCCCGTATCGAGTGCAGAGGCCAGCGCCAGCCTTGAGAGCAGCGCCGTACCTGTTGTAGGAGCGGGTTCACCCGCGAAGGGCTGCAAAGCAGCCCCCTTTGCAATCGATCAAGACCACCCACCCGTTCCGACCGCAAGGTACTCGGAAAGGTCAGCCAACCCGATCAGAGGTTCTCGTAGCGGTTCATGTCCAGCACGCCCGCCTCGACCGGTTCGGTCTCCTTGATATAGCTGTTCAGGTCATGGAAATAGCGCCAGAACGCCGGGTGACTGCGGCGCACACCCCAGCGCATGACAATGCGCTCGAACTTCGCCGCGTCATCTTTGGCGTACTCCATGTCCTCGACGAACTCCGGCACATCCTTGGTCGGGATGTTGAAGATGAAGTTCGGGTAGCTGGAGAGCACCCCCGGGTACAGGGTCAGGGTATCCAGCCCCGGCTGGTAGCGGTACGCCTCACCCAGCAGGAACGCCACGTTGCTGTGCGCGCGGTTGCGCAGCAGGCTGTACACCTGACGCTGGCCGTCCTGCCCTTCGATACGCAGCATGGTCGCCTCGGGCAACTGGTTGATCACCTTCAGCCCGGCCGCCGGGCGCGACACCAGACGGCTGAGCGACTGCTCGGCATTGCGGAATTCTTCGCTCATCTGCGGCCGCGAGCAGAACGCACCCTGGCAGCGGTTGATCGGGTCCGGTGCGGCATTCAGGCTGCCGGTGCGCTGCAGCAGCTTCAGGCCAAAGTCGCGCTTGGGGTTGCGCGGGTCGAGCTTGATGCCACTCGGGGTGTCGGTGTCGATGTCTTCATAATCCATCCACATCTTCACCTTGCCACTGTTCTGGTACCAGTCGCCAAGGATCGCCTTGCGCTGGTCGGCCGGCATCAGGCGCAGGAAGTTGACCTCGGCGCCGTTGCGGATCAGGTCGAAGTACAGGCGCGTCTGCAACTGGTGCGAAACGTTGCCATACACATCGAAGTTGACCGCCAGCTGGTAATACGTGCGCTCGAACAACGGGTAGTCGAACAGCCACACGGTCAGCGGCACATCCCCCACCAGGCCCTTGGTCACCGATGCGCTGTCGAAGTGGCGGAAGATGCTCAGCAGCGCATTGTCGTTACCGGCCCACAGCGTCGACCATCTCGGTGCCGGCATTTCGGCATAGGCTTCACGGCGCAGTTTCTCGTAGTCGTTGCGCTTGTCACGATAGGCGTGCCACAGGCTCAGCACACTGCCCACGTCATCGATCTGACCAGGCATGGCCAGCAGCGGGGTAGCCTCGCCCCGGTACTTGGCATCGGTGATGTAGCGATCGAAGGCCGGCTCCTGGAACAGCGCCCAGAAGTTGTCGCGGATCACGTCAGTGGCAATCTGCCCGCGGCACACCGGGCCACGGATGAAGGTGCGCACGAAGTACTCGGCGTTATCCAGCATGAACTGGTAGCGCGCCACGGCCGGGATCGCCTCGAAGGTTTCAAACGGATTGGCCCGGTGGCGCGGGCCGTAGCCCGGAAGCGCGGCAGCATGCCAGTCACCGGCATAGAACAGCTGCTTCACGCGCTTGAGCTTCTGCGGCCCCATCGGGTAGGTGATGTGCGTCTTGTGCACGATCACGCCCTGCACCGGGATCAACCGGTAGTAGAAGTCCGTGCCCGGCGGGTCGTTGGGGCGGCGGGTGGCAATGATATCGACCGGCTTGCCACTTGGCGTGCGCGAGCGCACCCACTGGAAGAAGTGGCCCTGCTCGCCGCCAGCGAAATAGATGTGCGCCAAAAACAGGTGCTCGTACAGCCAGCGGCCCACCAGCGCCTCGGTGGAACCCGGGCGGTTGAGCAGTTCTTCCCACTCTGCGATCTGCCTGGCTTCGGCCGCGCTCGGCTGGATCGGCTGGTACTCCACCGGCGCACCGGCCGCCAGCCAGTGGCGCAGAGTGGCGTATTCGTCGTCGGTCAGCCCGGTCACCGCCAGCGGCATGCCCTCCTTGGGGTGTGCGCCGGCATAGGCGTCGAATTCATGGGGCAACGGGCACATGTTGTTGCGGCTCAGGCCCAGGACGATCTCTTCGGGCAGCTTGGCGTTGGGCGTAAGCGGGGTCTTGTGGCCCAACTCCAGCATGCGCGCCATCAGCGCGGCCTGACCACCCTGGTTGTCGAGCACCGAGTAGAAGCCCTTCTTGCGCCATTGCTCTTCGCTGTGGGCGTCGTAGAACAGCCGCGTGGTGGGCACCGCCTTGCTCCGCTCGCCCTGGTACACCGGGACCTTGCTGGCCCCGCGTACCGCGCCTTCAGGGCTTTCCAGCTTGAGCTGGCAGGCGGCGTCGTTGCAGGCGTGGCAGGCCACGCACTTCTCGGTGAAGATCGGTTGAATGTCCCGGGTGTAGGAAATAGCCGGGCTCGACTGGGGGGCCTGCCCGAATACCGCGCCGCTGATGAGCAAGGCGAAGGCGCCGGCAAGGATACGATGCACCATGTGCGGAAAGTCCTGGTTCTTGAAAGCCATCACGATTTGTTGCCTGGTCGTCCTGGGTGCCTTGCGCTGCCTCCACCCGCCCAACATGAGCAGTTTTCATGCAAATGGGCGACATGCCTAAAAACCGCGCAGCTTTGTTATGATTCGGCACCTTCTGATATTCGCCCGACCAGGTAGTTCCTATGTCCGACCGCAGCGCTCGTCTCCAAGCACTCCAGAACGCACTCAAAGAGCGCATCCTGATCCTCGACGGCGGCATGGGTACTATGATCCAAAGCTACCGTCTGGAGGAACACGACTATCGTGGCACGCGTTTTGCCGATTGGCCAAGCGATGTGAAGGGTAACAACGACTTGTTGCTGCTCAGCCGCCCGGACGTGATCGCCGCCATCGAGAAGGCCTACCTGGATGCCGGTGCCGATATTCTCGAAACCAACACCTTCAACGCCACGCAGATTTCCCAGGCCGACTACGGCATGGAGTCGCTGGTTTACGAGCTGAACGTCGAAGGCGCGCGCATCGCTCGCCAGGTTGCCGATGCCAAGACCCTGGAAACGCCGGACAAGCCGCGCTTCGTTGCCGGCGTGCTCGGCCCTACCAGCCGAACCTGTTCGATTTCCCCAGACGTCAACGACCCTGGGTTCCGCAACGTCACCTTCGACGAGTTGGTAGAAAACTACATCGAGGCCACCCGCGGCCTGATCGAAGGCGGCGCCGACCTGATCCTGATCGAAACCATCTTCGACACCCTCAACGCCAAGGCGGCGATCTTCGCCGTGCAGCAAGTGTTCGAGGACGACAACGTCGAACTGCCGATCATGATCTCCGGCACCATCACCGACGCCTCCGGCCGTACCCTGTCGGGGCAGACCACCGAAGCGTTCTGGAACTCGGTGCGCCACGCCAAGCCGATTTCCGTGGGCCTGAACTGCGCCCTCGGCGCCAAGGACCTGCGCCCGTATCTGGAAGAGCTGGCCACCAAGGCCGACACCCACGTGTCCGCCCACCCCAACGCAGGCCTGCCGAACGCCTTCGGTGAGTACGACGAAACCCCGGCCGAGATGGCCGCGGTGGTCGAAGAATTCGCCGCCAGCGGTTTCCTCAACATCATCGGCGGTTGCTGCGGCACCACTCCAGGCCATATCCAGGCCATTGCCGAAGCCGTGGCCAAGTACAAGCCGCGCGAGATCCCGGAAATCGCCAAGGCCTGCCGCCTGTCGGGCCTGGAGCCGTTCACCATCGACCGCCAGTCGCTGTTCGTCAACGTCGGTGAGCGCACCAACATCACCGGCTCCGCCAAATTCGCCCGGCTGATCCGCGAAGAGAACTATACCGAAGCCCTGGAAGTCGCCCTGCAGCAAGTCGAGGCCGGCGCTCAGGTAATCGACATCAACATGGACGAAGGGATGCTCGACTCCCAGGCGGCCATGGTCCGGTTCCTCAACCTGATCGCGGGTGAACCGGACATTTCGCGTGTACCGATCATGATCGACTCGTCCAAGTGGGAAGTGATCGAAGCCGGCCTCAAGTGCATCCAGGGCAAGGGCATCGTCAACTCCATTTCCATGAAGGAAGGCGTCGAGCAGTTCAAGCACCACGCCCGCCTGTGCAAGCGCTATGGCGCTGCCGTGGTGGTCATGGCCTTCGACGAAGTCGGCCAGGCCGACACTGCCGCGCGCAAGAAGGAAATCTGCCAGCGCAGCTATGACATCCTGGTCAACGAAGTGGGCTTCCCGCCAGAAGACATCATCTTCGACCCGAACATCTTCGCCGTCGCCACCGGTATCGAAGAACACAACAACTACGCCGTCGACTTCATCGAGGCCTGTGCCTATATCCGCGACCACCTGCCCCACGCCCTGAGCTCGGGTGGCGTGTCCAACGTGTCGTTCTCGTTCCGTGGCAACAACCCGGTGCGTGAGGCGATCCACTCTGTGTTCCTGTACCACGCCATCCAGAACGGCCTGACCATGGGTATCGTCAACGCCGGCCAGCTGGAGATCTACGACGAGATCCCGGCCCAGCTGCGTGAAAAGGTCGAGGACGTGGTGCTCAACCGCACCCCGCATGGCACCGATGCACTGCTGGCCATCGCCGACGACTACAAGGGTGGCGGCGCAACCAAGGAAGTGGAAAACGAAGAGTGGCGCTCGCTGCCGGTGGAAAAACGCCTGGAGCACGCGCTGGTCAAGGGCATCACCGCGTTCATCGTCGAAGACACCGAAGAATGCCGCCAGCAGTGCGCGCGCCCCATCGAAGTGATCGAAGGCCCGCTGATGAACGGCATGAACGTGGTCGGCGACCTGTTCGGCGCGGGCAAGATGTTCCTGCCGCAGGTGGTCAAGTCGGCCCGCGTCATGAAACAGGCCGTTGCTCACCTGATCCCCTTCATCGAAGCCGAAAAAGGCGACAAGCCGGAAGCCAAGGGCAAGATCCTGATGGCCACGGTGAAAGGCGACGTGCACGACATCGGCAAGAACATTGTCGGCGTGGTGCTGGGCTGTAACGGTTACGACATCGTCGACCTTGGCGTGATGGTGCCGGCGGAGAAGATCCTGCAAACGGCCCGCGAGCAGAAGTGCGACATCATCGGCCTGTCCGGCCTGATTACCCCGTCGCTGGACGAAATGGTCCACGTTGCCCGCGAAATGCAGCGCCAGGGCTTCGAACTGCCGCTGATGATCGGTGGCGCCACCACCTCCAAGGCGCACACGGCGGTCAAGATCGAGCCCAAGTACAGCAACGACGCAGTCATCTACGTCACCGACGCCTCGCGCGCGGTCGGCGTGGCCACCCAGTTGCTGTCCAAAGAACTCAAGCCGGGCTTCGTCGAGAAGACCCGCCTGGAATACGTGGACGTGCGCGAGCGCACCGCCAACCGCAGCGCCCGCACCGAGCGCCTCAGCTACGCCCAGGCTATCGCTGCCAAGCCGCAGTACGACTGGGCCAGCTACCAGCCAGCGGTGCCCTCCTTCACCGGCGTCAAGGTGCTGGAAGACATCGATTTGCGGACCCTGGCCGAGTACATTGATTGGACCCCGTTCTTCATCTCCTGGGACCTGGCCGGCAAGTTCCCGCGCATCCTCACCGACGAGGTGGTTGGCGAGGCTGCTACGGCGCTGTACAAGGATGCCCGCGAGATGCTCGACAAGCTGATCGACGAGAAGCTGATCAGCGCCCGCGCGGTATTCGGCTTCTGGCCGGCCAACCAGGTGGCCGATGACGACATCGAAGTCTACGGCGAAGACGGCCAGGCACTGGCCACCCTGCACCATCTGCGCCAGCAGACCATCAAGCCGGACGGCAAGCCCAACTGGTCGCTGGCCGACTTCGTCGCACCGAAAGACAGCGGCGTGACCGACTACGTAGGTGGTTTTATCACCACCGCCGGCATCGGTGCCGAGGAAGTGGCCAAGGCTTACCAGGACAAGGGCGACGACTACAGCTCGATCATGGTCAAGGCCCTGGCCGACCGCCTGGCCGAAGCCTGTGCCGAATGGCTGCACGAGCAGGTGCGTAAAGAGCACTGGGGCTATGCCCGCGACGAACACCTGGACAACGAGGCGCTGATCAAGGAACAGTACAGCGGCATCCGCCCTGCGCCGGGCTACCCGGCCTGCCCCGACCACACCGAAAAGGAAACCCTGTTCCGCCTGCTCGATGGCACCGCCATCGGTGAGACCGGGCCAAGCGGGGTGTACCTCACCGAGCACTTCGCGATGTTCCCGGCGGCGGCGGTCAGCGGCTGGTACTTCGCCCACCCGCAGGCGAAGTATTTTGCCGTAGGCAAGGTCGACAAGGACCAGATCGAACGTTACAGCGCACGCAAAGGCCAGGATATCAGCGTAAGCGAGCGCTGGCTGGCGCCTAACCTGGGGTATGACAGCTAAGCGACTGCGCTGGCTTCTTCGCGGGCTCGCCCACACAGGTATGAAACAGGCTTCAAGGGCCGTGATTTACCTGTAGGAGCGGGTTT